>JAKVCS010000006.1 GCA_022448365.1 Saccharospirillaceae bacterium
GTTGGTATCAAAGAGACCACCACGACTACCTGTACGGGTGTAGAGATGTTCCGTAAGATTCTGGACGAAGGCCGTGCGGGCGAGAACGTTGGTGTTCTGCTGCGTGGTACTAAGCGTGACGAAGTTGAGCGTGGTCAGGTTCTGGCGAAGCCAGGTTCTATCACTCCTCACACTAAGTTCAAGTCTGAAGTATACGTACTGGGCAAAGACGAAGGTGGCCGTCACACGCCATTCTTCAAAGGCTACCGTCCACAGTTCTACTTCCGCACGACTGACGTAACCGGTGCTGTTGAACTGCCAGAAGGCGTTGAAATGGTAATGCCAGGTGACAACGTGACTCTGGAAGTGACTCTGATCGCTCCAATTGCGATGGACGAAGGTCTGCGTTTCGCCATCCGTGAAGGTGGCCGTACGGTAGGCGCTGGTGTTGTAGCGACTATTGTCGAGTAATAAGAAAATACGATTTCTTTTACCCTGCAAAGCCTAGTTGCATCAGCAACTAGGCTTTTATTATTTGAATTAAGGACCATTCAAATGAAAGTACTTCTTCTGATACTAGGAATTTTATCAACATCTAACGCTTATTCCGGTTTCGTATCTGGAACCCCAACTCAAGTTATGAAATCAGATTATGGGGTTCATTTAGTATATGTGAACTTCCAAGAGCCTATCGAAAAAGGTAACTGTGATAGCGGTAATGGTGTCGTAATTCTTGATTCAAATGAATCATCCGAAGCAGCACTTCCAATGGCATTAGCCGCTTACGCATCGAAAAAAAAATTTCAGTGTTATGTCGGAGGTGAATGCAGCAGAATTACAGGTGCACTCACAACATTCCCCGTTTGCATTGAATATCCATCAATTACTGATTAATGACACCGTTAGATTGATACTGCCAACCTAGCTACCTCAAGTTAATATCAAATGAGGTGAAACCGGCATACATTTCACAATCAGTGAAGGCGGCCGTACTGTAGGTGCTGGTGTTGTTGCTTCTATCGTTGAATAATTTGACTGGATCAAATTATAACAGCCGGAGGCTCGCCCTCTCTCTTAATTAGTAAGAGTATGAAGAGCGAGGGCATGGATAGCCCGAGTAGTAATTACTACAAAAAAGCCGGACTCTGAAAAGAGCCCGGCTTCTTTGTACCTGCTGCTAAATTCCTGAACAAGTCCCAACTTTGATCAGCAATTAACCCCTAAAATAGTAATAGATCAATCTTCCACTACTAGATAGTATTTGCCGTAACAATCGCGTAAATAAATATGCCTCTTTCCCCATAGTTAAGGACAACCACCGAATGAAACTTTTATTGATAACACTTCCATTGTTTCTATTAATGACGTTACCGACCACGCAACTACATGCAGGTGCACCCACATGCCATGCGGCATACAACGGCTATTGCGGGTATAAAGGTAAGGTCAAAAGCATTTACATCAACTCTGGAAATTTAATTCTATTGTATTTTGATACACCTCTTGCAGAAGGAACAAGTGAAATTGCAGGTCTGAATGCAACTCAGTCAGCTGCTGCGGTGCTCCTAAATGAAAACCCTGAGTTCGCCAAGCTGTTTTATTCAACCGCTTTAACAGCACAAGCCTCAGGAAGAGAAGTCTCAATACAAATGCGCGGAACCTATGGCGGCTACTTAAAGGCAGATCGCATCTGGTTGACTGAATAAGTAATAATTAATGAAAGCGGCCACCTTCAAAAGTCCGCTTTTATTAAACAACGATATAACATAGCGCCAGCCTAAATCTAAATCAATTTCACTGGCGTCAGTTGTATTCTGTATCCAGCAGGCTGCGGAGGCATAACAAACCCAAGTTCCTGCCAACCTAATTCAGAAGAGTAATAAACCCCTAACAGCCACTTTCGAAACTTCCGTATAAATGCGGCTGGCCAATTCCGCTGCATCAGAAAAAAATCTAATTCAACTTTATTGTTTGGAATCGGAAAAGCCCGCAGATAATCAAATCCAGCGACAACTTGCCTGGCATAGCGAGACTCGCGGTTTAAGCGAAGTTTAACGGATTCCCAAAGTATTAATGACGCACGTTCTTCCAGAGTAAAAATTAACTGCATCCAGTTTCTGCAACAAGAATCCCAACTTTCACCATGCTTCGCTGGATTAGCTGATCTGACATATGGCGTAATCATCACAGATGTCGCCAACAGGCCAGTTTGAATGAGTCTTCTACGGGTTAGCACCAGCACTCCCTACGATATTATCAGCCACATATGCACCATAAGCCTGGAGAAATAAAGACGGGTCGGCAATCATACCTCGGCCAATAACAGAGGCATCGGCGATATAAAGGTTCTTGATACCCCAGATATTTCCCTCGGGAGAGACCACCGACGTATTCGGTTCCAACCCCATCCGACAGGTACCCCGTAACATTGCACCTGTAACATTGGACTGATGAGAACTCATTTCATTTAGTATTTCTGCTCCAGCTGCATTTGCCCAATCCTGCAATAAAGACTTAATCTGATTGGTTTTTTCACCATCAGCATCTGTATACAACTTTTGAATTTCAGGTTCTGGAGAAAAAATTAATTGGTCAACCTCAGAAGTCGAGCTCTCAGCAAATCCAGTGAGCCCAGCCAGCCTGGGATAATAGCCCTGCATCCATTGCCTGGGATCAGGACTCCGTATTATGTCGTTATGTACACCAACTGCAGACATCGGCCCGGTAATGCCCGCCATATTTCGCGACTGATACAGCTGAATTCCCTGCTTATCAAACTCACGGATCATAATATCCGTTGGAACTCCCATATAGCCATCTTTGCTCGATTCAGGTCCAGCAACTAATAAACTGGCCCATAACGATCCGGTCAAATATTTACCGACATTGGCAGAACCGATTCCATCGGGAGCCAACTTCTGTCGACTATTTTTTAGTATTTTCGGAGTTTCTAAAACCCCGGCACATAACACAACAGACCCGGCTATGATCTTTTCACGGACACCATTACGCAATACCGAAACAGATTCTACTGAATCTTCCGCTGTTAGATTGATACCTTCAACTTTAGTGTTGGTTAGTATTTTAACGTTTGGGTGCGCTTTTAACTCAGGGTACCAAACATTATCGGCACTGCTTTTATCCCCTGGTAAACAACCATAAATACATAAGCCACAATGATTGCAGGACGGGCGACCATCTTTTGGCGAAGATAATATTGCAACAGGTGCTGGTTGAACGGCCCAGCCCAGTTTCTCTGCAGAATTGTAGAGATGCCTGGATACAGAGTTTAAAGGGTGAAAAGGCAGGGTATCACCGGCAATATTCAGCTTGCCACGAACGAACTGCTCCGCTTTGCGAAAACGAGCAATATCAATTCCCCAGGAACGGATAACGGACTCTGAAGGAAGGTGAGAAACCCCCTGAAACAAAACACTGCTGCCGCCAACACCAATATGACGCTGAGGTTTAATATTACCGCGCCATTCTGAACTGTGCTTATTCCAGGGAGAGTCCAGTTCGTAATCATAACGAGTGGTCTGAATCGAGCCTTTATCAAGTTCGCCTCCCCGTTCGATTAAGAGTACTGAATGCCCAGCCTGAACCAGTTGATAAGCGCAGACTAAGCCGGGCAAACCAGCACCTACAACCAAAATAATTTTCATCTTATTAGATTCGGGCTTGTCATCCAAAACCTCAGATAACTAATTAGAATGCTTTGTTGAGCACATCTAATAGCTCTGACGAAGCCCCTATATGCCTGGCATATTGAATTACATTTCTATCATCATCATTTCTCACACCTATATTCGCACCCGAGGCCAGCAAGTATTTTATTATTTTAATATTTCCCCCAATTACCGCATTAAATAACGGAGAGCAGCCGAAATCCCCTTTTGCATTAATGTCAGCACCAGCATCAATTAGTACTTTTACTGGATTTAGTTCTCCCCAACTACATACCGTATGTAACGGGGTATCACCCATATCATTGATACTATTAACATCAATAGCTTCAACACCAAACCATGACGCAGTATAAGAACAGCGCTGTAGTACTTCATCTAACACCACCATACTCTCCTTAACAATCTTTATTACAGTTTCGTTTCAAGTCATTGGCAGCTCGTGCAATTCGTTGTTTCACTTGCTGCAACTGACTTTGGTGCTTATTCCACGCGGAACTACCTACCTTATCCCATTTATCTGACCAATTTTTTCTCAGGTCGTAACACATTTGCGCTTGATCTCTCCTTCTTTTGGCATCTGCACACTTATCTCCAGAAGGGGGGGGTGGTGGTTGATCACAAACTCGATGGTACCTAGCATGCTGCGAATCTTTTCTTGCTTCCGCACTGCTAGATTCGCTGTCACCCGGTGTACTCAGCAATGTACCTAGCGCGATACCACCGAGCATAGTGGAGAGAAATCCGCTACCCGCGACAACTGACCCACTAGCTGCTGTTGCTGCCGCTCCACTGCCACCACCAAATGCGAAAGCCAAAAACCAGAGCTGTCCTTTTTCATCTATCCGAGAGACTGGATTCCCATCAGTATAAACATATGTATTTAACCCACCCCGTAGACCAATCGGATCACTCTGAATATACCTCCCTAAACTAGGATCATAGTCACGGAAATAATTCTGATGAAGCCCGGACTCTTTATCAAAGTACTGCCCGGGAAAACGGTGATTAAACGTTACAGTTTCAACCACAGCTTCGGTTTCACCAAAAGGTTTTCGCTTCGCTTGCCAAACAACTTCTTTCTCAGAGTTCGTTAACTTCTGCGCCCCGAGATGATCATTATGAACAAAATAAACCTGAGCCTTGGTCGCTACTGCCAGCAACATCGTTGCAAGGGCCACAACAGATAAAACAATATTTTTAATATTCACTATACCCATCCTTAGTTCAGAGTGATGCTCAATACCGGAATAAACCAGGCGATGTTAAAGGTTGGTGAACTACCGGCTGTAAACTCTGCTGCATCCGTCACACCATCATTATCAAAATCACCGGTACCATCACGAGAAATTGTTGCAAAGTGCTTAATTTCCCAGCTGTCAGGCATACCATCACCATCAAGATCATCTTCTGTTCCACCACTGCGATCATCCATTGGGTCAGTTTTGTCCTTTAACTCTGTTAGGTTGTTGATGCCATCACCGTCTTCATCACCATCCGCAGTTTTTACTAACGACCCGAAATATTTCACTTCCCAGGAGTCAAGCAATCCATCTTCGTCCAGATCTTCGTTGCGCTTCATCGCCACCATCTGATCTTCAAGGTAGTAATACTCCTCAAGTACAACGCCATCTTTATTGGTAATTGAGATTATTTTCCCCTGTTGATCATAGTGAAAATGCTTTCCTTCCCACTGCTGTTCAGCAGTCTCTTTAACAACCCTCTGACCCTTGGCGTTATAGCCATAGCGTGCTACTGGAGTCATAACGGCTGAGCCCGGGCTAACTGATCGGCTCATTTCAATAAGCTGATTATTCTGATCATAGATATAGTTTGCACTTGCTTCAGTACTGAAATGACTGTCCTGATAAATATTTCCCATCAGGTCATATTGAAAACTACGTCTTTCGGTTGTGCCATCGACCTTTCGATCAACCCAGGAGAGTCGATTACTATCATTGGGATACTGGTACGTTTCTAACACTGAGTTTTCTTGCTTACTTTTACGGTTAAGCGATTCATCATATTTATATGAAATATCACCATATGCACCACTAGCTTTCGCCAGCATGCCTTTGATGTTGTAGTCGAATGACTGTGACTGAGCATTGCTCACATTATCTATGATTGTATAAATATTTCCGGCATCAAAATGATAATCCAAACTGCTAACTTTGGTGTTGCCATAAGAGCTTTCAATTAAAGAAACAGAGCCATTTTTATCCCGTGAGATAACATGTTTAATACCATTACCCAGCGTATATTCTGAAACACCGGCAAATGGGTTGTATTTTATATCGGATACCAATACCTGAGCATTTGACAATGCATTTCCTTTGATTTCTATACTTCTCAAGAAGCCCTTGTCATCGCGCACATAATTCAATGTCACACTGTTCGGATAGAGCATTTCACTTAGCTGGCCATAATCATCATACTTGTAGCCAGAGTTATAATTCATCCCGCCAATAGATACTGACTTATTATAAACGTTACCAAACTGATCATATTGATAAACCTCAGATGAGGCCTCTGTCGAAGAAGAGGTCTGCTTGCCTTTACCATAATTAAGGTTATTGGCATCATTAGAAAACGCATCATAGCCATACTCAGTAACCGTAGTTCCAGCAGGGCCGATTGTCGTCACTTTTCTTAAACGCCCTTTGCTATATTGATAACTTTTGACACTACTATCCGCGTGTGTCTTTTTCTTTAATAATCCACCGTCATATTCGTAAATTGTTTTGCCGGTTGCTGTACTTTCTTCCTGAATGACTTCACCCCAACCGTTAAACACATATTTCGTCTCAACACCACGACCGTCTTTTACTAAATCCTGATTGCCATAATCGTCGTAACCATATTCGACTTCTTTCAGAAGCGTATCCTGATCCGCTGGAACCGTCACAAGAACAGAGGTGATCCGATCCAAGACATCGTACACTTTAGTTGTTTGTAAATTACCGCGTTTTTTGTTTCCACTACTATCAATATAAGAAGCATTGTGATCGATAGTTTTAACTTGGTCGCCGCTTTCGTCATACAAATACTCTTTCATTGAGATACTATTATCTGACGCATTAGGAACCTGACTGATAACTTTATGCAGTTTAAACAACGAGTTCTGAACACTTTCGTTGGCGAAAACAACCTGACCGTCTGCATCCTTATATTCTACTTTGCGAGTACGAGTCCCGTTACCATTATGAGCTGCTCCAAGGATAGAATCAGTTACAGTCACCTGAATATTATTTCCGGCATTATCCGTGATACTCTCTAGCTTCTTGGCCGCGTTGAATTTGTATGTCAACTCAAGGCCATTGGGGTATCTTACCTTCTCTAAAACACTGTGCGGTGAATAATCGTAATGGGTGGTTTCGCCATTAAAGGTCACAGATGAAATCAGATACCCGTCGTGGCCATTGATATATGCAATAGTGGTTTCCAGGCCATTCGTATTAGTCACTTTTTCTGGTAATCCAAAAGAATTATATTCAGAAAAAGTATACTTCTCTGCACCACTTTCTACTGATTTCAGATTACCGTCAGCATAGTATTCATGTACGTCTATCGTATTATCGGGATTACTAACCGTTCTTTTCTGCACAGCACCTGATGGGTACAAGTCATAGACATAAGCCCAGACACGTTGTTTACCAGCCGTAGTGTATGGCACGGTGTGCGTTGTCGTGTCAGTTTCAGTACGCTTCTTAATCCGTCTATGATCTGGATAATATTCATAGTCAATTGTCAAACCACGAAGTTTCTTTTGACGAGGTTCAGGGAAAAAGTACAATCCTTCATTAGACCAGACCTTATTATCAAGACGATAATAGGCAACACTCCGGAAGGTTTCAGTATATTCAAGCGGCGTATTCTTAGCATGAGTCTTTCTGGTAACCATGCCCGGAAAATCACCCATGATATTAATGTTCCTGAAATCGTACTCAGTAATAACACCATCCCTATCAATCGAATCTAAGTCACCATTAACATCATATACATAAGATGCATTTGTTGGTACGCAGCTGGAACTCCCTCCCCCTGATATCGATCCCATTTTTACAGTATTTTCCCAGTCTCCTTTATCCTTACCTGATGTAATATCATAAGTAGTTTGATGACCAAGCTGGTTTTCCACAACCCTCAAATTGTGAGGATCCACATCGATACGGCTGTAGTCATCAATATTGCCAATGCGCTTTACATCATCAATACCTTTTTGTGGAAAAGCACCGTGTCCGAAGAGAGGGTCCCCCAATCGCTTATACTTATAAATCGAACCAAGTGAGCCAACCCCTCCTCGATAACTAACTACAGCGTCACCAGCTGAGTTGTAACCCCAATTTTTATACGGAGAGCCGTTTTCAAATACAGATTCTAAAAGGTCACACCTTCCTGAAACGTCGGTATAAGGTAGGCCATTATATAGAAAGCCATGAATCACGCTTATTTCACGCCCCTTAGGGCCCGTTATTCCGCCCAAAAGCCTGCCATACAACTGTTGATTTGCATCCCCACAACTAGGATGGAAAGGTTTAACTGTCATATTCCAATGAGCTTCTCCCTGTTTCACAGAGCTAATGTAAGAATTTTCATATTCAGCTATAGGAGGAGCTTGCCCATTAAATTCCTTACTTATTATCAAATTATTATTAAATGGATCAGTTACTTTTGCAAAAATGGTATTATTATAAGCTCCTGATAACTCACCACTTGGATCTACATTTGACCATGCAATCTGAGTCTCAACACCATTCATTGTGGTTATATTGGTAAGAAAGGCCATTTCCTGACTAAAAGTTACAACTCCTAACTCATCAATATCAGAGGCGATCTTAAATTCCTCAATATCGCCATTAGATCGCTGATATATAAATCCAGCGTAACTTACCGGTTTACAGACATGCTTTCTGCCATTTTCAGAAATTCCGCACTGATAGTTATATCTAGCACTTAATTTACTGGAAAGAGGATGAACAGTATGATTCTTAAAAGGAGATAGAGCGATAACTACATCGGTATCAGGAGCGGGGGATGAAATTAAGGTCTCTAAATTCCTGCGGTAGGTGTTATCGTAAAATACATGCTCACTACCGTCTTCAGCTCTATAAATAACCTTTTGGCCTTGCTCGAATCCCTCAAACATCACATATTGATTGTATGAGTAACTCCATCGAGCAGTAATACCACCATCAGGCCATATGAATTTACTATTATAATAGACTGAGAAATTAGCTCCCCCCTCACGTGTTTTCGGTACAAGCTCATGAGAATAAAAGTTATTCCCTGACACAATATGTATTGGGTTCGTGCCGCCGCTCATATCCGGGCACCCTTCTGATGGGTCACCTGCGTCATCGTTCCCGACGTACTTAGTTACCGCACCAGCAAGAGAGCTCTCAATAAAGAAAACGGCTGTAAATACGATTAAATAATGAAGAATTTTCACCAAAATCACATCCCTATAAAATAATTTTTCCGATTATAATACAATTATCACTTATGCAAAAAACAAATTGTATAACAAAAGATATTTAGCACAACAACCGTCTATTTTAATCGCTCGCCTTAGACGATGCCTAAAAAAACCCGCGATCCTGATCGGATGGCGGGTTTTCTCTGAGCAGTATCGATTACTTCTTGAAAGCACCGAAACGCTTCTTGAACTTATCGATACGACCGCCGGTATCAACAACTTTCTGCTTACCAGTGTAGAACGGGTGACAAGCAGAGCATACGTCCAAAGACATAGTACCTGGCTTAGTAGACTTAGTGTTTAACACATTACCGCAAGAACAGGTCGCAACCAGCTCTGCGTATTCTGGATGAATTTCGTTTTGCATGACAAACCTCTTAATCTTCATGCCGCCACTGTCAGAACTTCTGTCAGCACCGCATTACTGATTGCTTAGTTAGCGAATAAATGCCCTTGCATGGGCAATAAGGACGCGCATAATACCAGAGCCAACGTCAGCAGCAAGCCTTTTCATGTCCTTTTTTGTCGTCACCATCGCCCTGCCCGTGCCTCTGCGCCGCAACTTCGACTACTTACCGGTTGTGGGCGAAAGCCGTGAGCAGTATCAGCCAGGACAACGCATCAAGGCGGAGTTCGGCCGCCAATTGCTGACGGGGATTGTGATGGGAACGGCCGATCAAACGGAAGTTCCGGCCAACAAACTGAAACCCTTACTGGAGCGGCTGGACGACAAACCCCTCGTCGACTCACAAACCCTGAATCTGTGCCAATGGCTGGCCGGTTATTATCATCACAGTCTTGGCGAAGTATTAGAGCTGGCGTTACCCGCTATGTTACGCCGTGGCTGCGATCTGACCGAGGCCGATGAAAAGGTCTGGCTGAAGCAAACGAATACCTCAGAGCCGGAACTGAAAGGCGCCAAGCAACAATCGTTATGGCAGCTGTTTCAGCAGCAAGCGCAATGGGCCCATAAAGAGCTGACTTCCCGTGGTTACACCCTGGCACAGCTGAAACGCCTGGCTGAACTGGATCTGATTCAAGAAAGCGAACAACTGCCGCTGCCTGCTATCGCCGAACAGCGCTCGCAACCATTACCTCTGAACAGCGAGCAACAAAAAGCGGTGGATCACATTGGCCGCTATTTCGGCGGTTTTAAACCCTGCTTGCTGGAGGGGGTGACCGGCTCCGGTAAAACCGAAGTTTACCTGCAACTGATCGCCAAAGCGCTGGCCGATAACAAACAGGTGCTGGTATTGGTACCGGAGATTGGCCTGACTCCACAAACCGTTGGCCGCTTCCGTGCTCGGTTTGATGTTCCGGTAGCACTGCTGCATTCTGGCTTGAATGACAGAGAACGCCTGCAAGGCTGGCGCCAGTGCCAGGAAGGCAAAGCACGCATTCTGATTGGTACCCGCTCGGCGATTTTTACCCCACTGCCGGATCTTGGTCTGATTATTCTCGACGAAGAGCACGACGCTTCTTTCAAGCAACAAGATGGTTTGCGCTATTCCGCCCGCGACTTCGCACTGGTGCGTGGCAGCAAAGCTCGAGTACCCGTAGTGCTTGGCTCTGCGACCCCGGCACTGGAAACCCTGCATAACGCAGTCACGGGTAAATACCTGCACCTGAAGTTATTACGCCGAGCCGGTAACGCCAAGCCGCCCGCAATGAAGCTACACAGTATTTTGCATCAGCCGCTTACCGCTGGTTTTGCCCAACCGGTGCTGGCGAAAATGCAACAACATCTCCAGAACGGCAAGCAAGTTCTGGTGTTTATCAACCGTCGTGGATTTGCACCGTTACTCGCCTGCCGACAATGTGGCTGGATGGCCGAATGCCGTCGCTGCGATGCGCGCTTAACCTTGCATCAACACCCTGCACACTTGCATTGTCACCACTGTGATTTTCAGCAAAGCATCCCTGACCATTGTCCGAGCTGCCACAGTACCGATATAGAACCCATCGGTCAGGGAACTGAAAAAGTCGAACAGCAACTGCAGGATTTATTTTCGGGGTTTCCGATACGCCGGGTAGATCGCGACAGCGTCCGCAGTAAACAGGCTTTCGATGAACTATTCGAAGAGATTCATAACGGCGGTCCCTGCATTCTGGTCGGCACCCAAATGCTGGCCAAGGGCCATCACTTTCCCGACGTTACCATGGTGGTAGTGCTCGACAGCGACTCTGGCCTATTCAGTGCTGATTTTCGTGGTATGGAACACAGCGCCCAACTGATTCTTCAGGTTGCAGGGCGTGCCGGTCGAGCCGACTCTCCTGGCGAAGTATGGATTCAGACTTTGTATGCTGATCACCCGCAATTAAATCTGTTATTGGACAGTGGTTATCACGCATTGGCGTTGTCTATGCTGCAGGCGCGTAATTCGCAACAATTACCACCCTACAGTTTTATGGCATTACTGCGCAGTGAATGCGAGGATCGTCATCAGGCACAACAGTTATTGCAACACGCTCGCGGTTTTATTCAGGAATTTCAGCGGCAGCACCACCAGCAACGCGACCGCCAGGGGTTACATTTGGCGCATGAGGGGGTGAATCTGCTTGGGCCTTTCCCTGCAATTATGGAGCGCCGTGCCGGACGCTTCCGTCAGCAGCTGCAGATTTTTGCCAAAGAACGGGCTGCACTGCACAGTGTCTCCGCGGCGCTAGTACAGTTTCTGGAACAGCAAAAAGGCTTCCACAAGGTACGCTGGCATCTGGACATTGACCCGCTCGACACGCTGTAGATTGACCTGACAGAACAATGGAAAGATGCAACGGCATCCATGCACAAAAGGGAACGTCTATACTGGGTCAAAACGCATCTTGTGTTCTAGCCGTCAGCCAGAGGCCACTATGGAATATCTCAGTTTTCGCCATGGAAAACAGTACTACGCCGTGCCAATCGAAAGTGTCCGCTTTATTACGGCCGACCATAATCTAGACCGTACCCGCGTTGCGACAGGCAACGGCAATCAATATGACATGGTCGATTTCGACGGGCAGTCTTGCGTGGTATTGTCTCTGGCAAATTTATTGGGTGAAGACTCCGCACAACGCGCTACAAGTGAGCTGGTCGAATTATTGTTCGCACGCGAGCAAGACCATGTTGACTGGCTTGATACACTGGAACAAAGCCTGATCAGCGGTACTGCATTCACGGCAGACACAGACCAGAATTTATCGGCCTTTGGTCAATGGTGCCGAGGATTTCGTAGCGACAACCTGATGCTGCAACAGCTGCTGGCTAAGTTCGACACTCCGCATCGTCGTATTTATGCCCTGGCTGAGGAATTACTCGACATGCGTAATCAAGGTGAAAACGATGCCGCGATCGAAATTCTCAACGAACACAAGCGCACAACACTGGTGCGGTTGCAGACATTGTTCACCGATGCCCGCAACATGATCAGTTCAAGCGTTCGTCCAACCGTCATCATGATTCAGAGCAGCAGTGATCAGGTTATTGGTCTTAAAGTGGATGATATTGGCGAAGTCTTTAGCTGTCGCACCGAACAGCAAGACCTCAGTGCCGATGAATTTCTGCCGGTCTTTGCCCTGGCTTGGCTAAAGGATATCGAACTGAGCGATGGCAAAACCACGGTTATGCAACTGGACCCAAAGCGCTTGATGCATTGATCCACGCTTCACACCTTCAGACACACACTTCCATGACAAGAGCTGATAAACTGCAGTTCTTTTTTGTCTGAGCGAATCTGCAGTGCAATTCCTAAGCCCCGACCCGACGCTACGCCCCGACCTAAAAGGGCTGAATCTGAAAAATCCAATCCACTTGCTGGCTTTTGGCTTGGGTTCAGGCCTGCCTAAAACAGCCCCCGGAACCTGGGGAACTCTGGCAGCATTGCCGGTTTGGCTGCTCTTATTACAAGGCGTACCAACCCTGCCCTACCTTGGCGTGTTGCTGGCAGGCTTTGCTTTGGGAGTTGTGGTGTGTGAGTTTACTTCCCGCGACCTGGGTGTGCACGACCATGGCGGCATCGTCTGGGATGAATGGATTGGTTTATGGATTACCTATCTATGGCTGCCACAATCGTCAGCCGCTGACATCAGCTGGGGCTGGGTCTTGTACGGCTTCTTACTGTTCCGACTGTTCGATATTATTAAACCCTGGCCAATAAAATGGCTGGATAAAAAAGTACATGGCGGCTTTGGTATCATGATCGATGATGTTCTTGCCGGTGTTTTTGCTTTTAGTGCTGTGCAGCTAACCGCGGCATGGTTTTAACACGAGTTATTCCTGAGAGTTATCTATGAAAATTGCTGTAGCCAGCTTAAACGGTGAAACCGTTTGCGGCCAACCCGGACGTTGCCGTACCTTTATTTTGTTCGATACCGACGGGTTTGAGGTTTTTGACGAGGAAAACATCGAGTTTAGTGAAGACTATGTTCTGCAAGGGTTTAACGCCGACAAAACTCACCCAGTGGATAAAGTTGATGTACTGATTGCTTCCGCCATTGGTGAAGGCCTGGTTAATCAGCTTCAGCAACGCGACGTCATTGCAGTGGCAACCACTGTGAAAGATGCGCGTGAGGCTGCGCAGCGCTTCCTTGATGGTGATTTACCAATCAAAGACGCTAAAAAGAAGAAAAAGAAATCGTAGCGACCCCTCATCAGGCAACCGGATATTGCTCAGCCATGTTAAAAAAATTACTTTTTATTGATCGCTTTACCACACAGACAGGAAGAGTCGTGCGCTGGCTTTCGCTGTTGATGGTGCTGTTTTCTGTTGCAGTCGTGGTTTTGCGTTATGTTTTTGAAATCCCCTCTATTGCACTGCAGGAGAGCGTTATGTATCTCCATGCATCGCTATTTATGCTGGGTGCTGCGTATACATGGCAACAAGGCGGACATGTCAGAGTGGATGTTTTTTATCGTAATTTTTCCCGCAGGCAGAAAAATCTGGTCGATCGGTGCGGCATCATATTTTTGCTGTTACCGGTTTGTATTTTTATGCTTTACAGTAGCTGGCATTACGTATCTGTCGCCTGGCAGATTGGTGAAAAGTCTCAGGAAGCCGGCGGTTTACCCTTTGTCTATCTGTTAAAAACACTGATTTTATTACTGCCGTTTTTAATGATTCTGCAGGCTATTGCGGAGTTCGCTAAAACCTTCTTGCCTGCTCAGGAGCACCCAGAGGAGATTCATCATGGCTGAGTGGATGCCTCTGATCTTATTTATTTTTGTGTGTCTGGTATTAATGGCGGGCTTCCCGGTAGCATTTACTCTGGCGGGTACGTCGCTGTTATTTGCGGGTATCGGGGTTATCAGCGGTACGTTAGATACCGCTTTCCTCACTGCATTACCCAACCGTCTATTTGGCATCATCAGTAATCAGATTTTAATTGCAGTACCGCTGTTCGTATTTATGGGGGTCATGCTGGAGAAGTCCCGAATCGCCGAGCAGTTACTCCGCAATATGGGGATGTTGTTTGGACCGCTGCGTGGTGGCCTGGGGTTCTCAGTCATCCTGGTCGGTATGCTGATGGCCGCCAGTACCGGTATTATCGGTGCGACAGTTGTAACGATGGGTCTGATCTCGTTGCCCACTATGTTGAAACAGGGGTATAGCCCGGCCCTGGCTACAGGCAATATTTGTGCAACGGGAACCCTCGGACAAATTATTCCACCTTCCACTGCACTGATTATTCTCGGAGACGTGCTATCCAGCGCCTATCAGCAAGCACAGTTGAAGATGGGCATTTTCACACCGGAAACCGTCTCAGTTGCAGACTTGTTTGTTGGCGCCTTAATTCCCGGACTCATTCTGGTCGCCGGGTATTTATTGTATGTTGCGGGTGTTGCCTTTTTTAAGCCCGCAGCAGCCCCTGCAGTTCAGGACCGTCCACCGCTGTCAAAAGACTTTATTGCGCAGTTGCTAAAAGGTCTGATTCCACCACTGGCATTAATTATTGCGGTATTAGGTTCTATTCTGGCTGGTATTGCCACGCCCACAGAAGCAGCGGGGATCGGTGCTTTTGGCGCCACGCTGCTGGCAGTCTTTTACGGTGAGTTCGATTTAAAACGCCTGCGTGAAGTCATGGATTCGACGCTGCAGGTGACCAGCATGGTATTTATGATTTTTATTGGCGCAGCGTTGTTCTCGTTGGTATTCCGCGGCTTTGGTGGTGAAGAATTGGTTCACTCAGCGTTCACTGATATGCCAGGCGGTGTCTTCGGTGCCATGCTGGTTGTCATGCTGGTGATCTTTCTGCTTGGTTTTATTCTCGACTTTATTGAGATCACTTTTGTTGTTGTTCCGATTGTTGCGCCAGTGCTACTGGTCATGGGAGTCGATCCAGTATGGCTGGGCATCATGATTGCCATCAATCTGCAAACCTCATTTCTGACGCCGCCTTTTGGCTTTGCACTGTTTTATTTACGGGGTGTCGCGCCCCCCAGCATTCCGACCCGAACGATTTATCGCGGTGTCATGCCGTTTATTCTGATTCAGATTGGTGTACTGATTTTGTTGGCTATATTTCCGGAATTGGCCACCTGGCTACCCAACCAAATCTATGGTTAGCTGCCTTTTCGGCCATATGCGAAGGTATTATGGTCAGGCAACTGTAATTATTGCCACTATGGCTATACAAAGTTCCCGCATCCCCGCCCCAAATGGGTGTGCGGCGTGCTCAAAAAGCAGTAAACTCGCGCCAGAATAATCACAATGTCAGGTCATAGCCGATGGAACCGCGTCACCCCCAAGACCCCAGCCGAGAAGATAACCAACCTAAGCCCGATGGCGAATTGTTTCTTCGGCTCATCCCAACCCGGGCCGAAGCAAATATTCACGGTGACATAAGCAGTGGTTGGGTAGTGGCACAGATGGATCATGCTGCAGAAAGTGTGGTCAGTCACCTGGCACAGGGACGCATCGCGAATATTGCGATGGAATCATTGTCATTTATGTCGCCAATTCGGGTAGGCGCCGCGGTGTGTGTTTACACACGTCTGTTGGATATTGGTACATCATCAGTACGAATCAACGTCGAAGTCTGGACCCGCAACCCGAGCGAGCATAGCCACCGTAAGGTGGTTGATGCCACCTTTGTCTATGTTGCAATCGATGAGAAAGGTCGTATTCGCCGCGTACCGCGGTAAAGCCTGAACTGTCTCCATCTGGTCAGGCACATTACCGGTTTCCATATCAGGATCAATAAACTAGACGATGAGCTATGTGCGAACTACTTGGCATGAGTGCCAACACCCCAACCGATCTGTGTTTCAGTTTTAGTGGTCTGACCCGCCGTGGTGGCGAAACCGGTCCCCATGCCGATGGCTGGGGCGTTGCTTTTTATGAAGGCAAAGGCGTGCGTACGTTTCACGAATCAAGCGCCAGCGCCTCCTCCGAAATTGCTCAAGTGGTGGAAACTCACCCCATTAAAAGTGAAACGGCAATTTGCCATATTCGCCAGGCCAATGTTGGCAACGTTTGTCTGGCTAACACTCACCCATTTACCCGCGAAATGTGGGGACGTTACTGGGTATTTGCCCACAACGGTCAGATTACTAATTTCAGATATCAACACGGACTTTATCAACCTGTCGGTGAGACTGATAGTGAGCAGATTTTTTGTGATCTGATGAATCGTATTCGCCAACAATGCTCTCCATCCGATACGCCGAAACAACTGTCGGATACTCTGATCGAGCTGGCCAGTGAATACGCCCGCCAGGGTGTCTTCAACTGTTTACTGAGTAATGGCGAGTGGTTGTTCACGTTTTGTTCTACCAAGTTAGCCAGCATCACACGACGCGCGCCGTTCGGACCGGCGCAGTTAAAGGATGCCGACGTTATCATTAATTTTGAGGCAGAAACGACTCCTAATGATGTTGTCAGCATCATCGCAACAGAACCACTGACGACTGATGAATCGTGGGATATTTATCAACGGGGCGAATGGAAATTATGGTCGGACGGAGAAATTATAACGACGGGTCAGGTGCAGTTACCCGAGCTGCCAGTGAACAAATAAAAATATCTGAAGATTCATCAGACTGGCAGCAGTGCGCGGATTTTATCGGTAGTTTTCATCACAATAAAAGTCGCAGATTGCTGATTGTAATTAAGTAGTGTCTTTTCAATAAAGTGCCATTTCGCCTGAATCGCTTTGCGGTTGGCATCATGGCCGGTAATTTGCGCAACCGAATCACGAAAAACAACAGCATTATCGGCCATACGAGAATCAGTTACCGCATGGCCGCCAAAAACATTGATGTTGTAAGACATATATTCCGCCACCATCTGCTCAAGCGCAATCATCGCGATTAACGCAGCCGCTGTACTCTGGTTCAGCTCTTCCAGACTGAGTTTTTCCTTGGCCTGCTGTATTTTCTGATACAGCTTGCGCTGCACAGCTGCCAGATCATTGGTAAAGTTAACATCAGAGTTCGCCGCAGCAACCGCTCTTTCTTGCTGAACAAACTCGGTGGAGAAATGCCATTGGCGAGCAACGCTTGGTAGCTGGCTACGTAATCGTTCAGCCACGGAATTCCCGGAAGTGATGGTGTCATCCAGACGGCGCTGGTAGCGCTGGCCACCCTCTTGAAGTGACAAAATGCTGATATCCGCTGTCAAACGATAGGCATGAGCTTCCAGAAGTAGCAGGTCTTTGGCCCGTTCGGTCGCCCAGAGATTAACGCTGATTAACGGTAACAATAGCGCAAACAGCCACTTCAGCATGATTACCTCACTAGATGTATTTTATTAATTCTTGTTCTACCAAATCTAAATTCGGAATGATGGCCGGGTCGCGGTCAACCGTTACTGCCGTCTGATCGTATTGGCCCATATTCATGGCTTCCACGGTCTGAATGTCGTCCTTGTTGACGTGGGTCAGCCTTGGAATACCTTGTACTAACATCGCATAAAATGGCATCTCGGCATAGTCCCCTACGCCGTTGATTATGGCAAAACGTGCTTCAGGATTTGGCGCAGGGGCGCCCTGGGCAGATAACATCTCATAACACAACACAGGGATAGGCACACCACGCCAGTCGATTCGTCCGAGGATCCAGTCAACACTGGATGTGGTCGTCAGCAGGTGTGAAAACGGCACAATTTCAGCCACGGCAACGTTAGGCAACAACAGGCTCTTATCCTTCAATGGCATCAGAAGGCAATCAACCCGGTCAGGCGCATTGGTTTTAGTCAGTGATTGACTCATTGTTTTTCACCCAATTGTTTTTAATATAATTTACCAGCTGCAGTGCCAACTGCTGCGGGTCACCAATATAGCGCACCCGAGAGGTTTCGATGGCACTTTCCGGCATCGACGCATTCGCACAAGTTTCGGGCCGTTGTGCCCACACCTTCTGTTGCGTCTCAGGTAAGCTAACAATCGCCTCAGAACCATCATTGCCCATGCCGCTGAACAGAATGTAACCGGCACGCTCACCATAACAGGCATTCACATTCAAAATGACCTGATCGATAGATGGTCCATAAGGTCCAGGCCAACGATCACCATAGCAATGCATCAGACCATCATGAAAGCGAAATTCCTTTTCAACAGGAGCTACCAGCACCTCGCCGCAACGCAGGCTGTCCCCTTCAGCAAAAGCGCGTAAACGATATTCAGCGTGACGGCCAAGGGTATTCGCCAGGGTGTCTTCAAAACGAGGATCAATATGCTGGGCATAAATAAATGCGATTGGTAATCCACCCGGCAATGCATCAAGAAACTCTTTCACCGCGCCCGGACCACCCAAAGACGCACCCAAAACCCAAACCTGGGTTGCAGTGCGGTCGGAAAAATCGAGATCATCAAACATGGTTGGCAATGCGATTTTGCCACTGCCTGTACTGCCAGCAAGCTTTTGCAATACAGACACATCTTCCGCCATTACCGGCGTTGCTTTCACCATTTCACGCAACTTGCTGTAAAGCCGCTTTTCCCATTTAGGAAAGGTTGGACAATTTTTGTTGGGGGCCTGCTCGACGCCCATAAGCACAGGGGCGTCGCCATCCAATAACCGGTCGAGCCAATGAAGATGTTCTCCATCCTCATCACGCAAATCGATCAACCAAGCATCCAGATGTAATTCATCCAGATTCAACAAGTCCATACGCAGCGGGTCAACATTGACCACCACATCAAAACCGAAATGCAACAACGCTGACTTCAGCAAATGCTGCTGCAACCGGTCATCAGCAAGAATGCCGACTTTCGGCAACACCATATCAGTGTTCCTTAAGACCCAGAAGACGATTCATAGCGGCGAGCAGATTGTCCTCCTGGAACGGCTTACCCATATACTCGTTAACACCGATCGATAGTGCCCGCTCGCGGTGTTTATCACCGGTACGAGAGGTAATCATAATGATTGGAATATCTTTCAGACGGGAATCATGACGAACCTGAGATGCGACTTCGAAACCATCCATTCTTGGCATCTCAATATCCAACAGCATCAGGTCAGGCTTATGATCCTGCAAAGTAGCCATCGCATCCACACCGTCTTTCGCGGTGAACACTTCCATGCCATTACGTTCCAGCAAGCGCGTGGTTACCTTACGAACCGTTACTGAATCATCAACAACCAGAATGCGAGGCAGGCGATTTTCCATCTCATGACGTCGTTCAGCATCCTGAGCATCCAATGCTTTTGCCTGCTGATACTCAAGACTTGATTGCGTCCGAATCATCGCTGGCAGATCGAGAATGATGACTACGCTACCATCACCCAAGATGGTACCGCCTGATACCCCCATGACTGAGGCAAACTGAGGACCGAGAGTCTTTACAACGATCTCACGCGAGCCAAGCAGGGAGTCCACTTGCAAAGCAAACGGTACCGAACCACGAATCAGCAGTACCGGCAACGGTAAATGCTGCGCGGCAAACTTCGGTTGCGCTTCGTTATCCAGCATATTGCCGAGATATTCCAAACGATAGTCATTACCGGCATAACCATAGCTGCGCGCTTCAGACGGCAGCTCATACAGTTTTTCCAGTTCAGCGGCGGAGGCACGTACAATCCCTTCAATATTATTCAAAGGAACGGCATATAAATCGTCGCCCACCCTGACCATCAGAGCCCGGTTAACCGATACCGTAAATGGCAAGCGAATAACAAACTCAGTACCAACCCCTTGCTGCGAATGGATAACAACACTGCCGCCCATTTGCTTGATCTCGCTGCTCACAACGTCCATACCGACGCCACGGCCAGAGATCTGAGTTACTTGAGCGGCAGTGGAGAATCCAGCCTGAAGAATAAACTGAGTGATTTCGTCATCCGACAAATCGGCATCCGCTGCCATCAACCCTCGTTCAATCGCCTTGTTACGCACGGCCTCCAGGTTGACACCGCGGCCATCGTCACGCAGCGTCAGAACGATATCACCACCGTCACGCGAGATATCCAGTTCAATATTACCTACTTCGGATTTGCCCGCTTCCCGACGCTGCTCTTCCGTTTCCATGCCGTGGTCAACGGCGTTACGCACCATATGCTCCAGCGGTGAAATTAAGCGCTCAAGAATGGTACGGTCCATTTCGCCGTCGGCATTGAATACCTTAAGTTCAACCTGCTTGCTCAGCTCAAGACTGATCTGACGAACAATGCGGCGCAGACGCGGTACTAAACGCTGGAATGGCACCATCCGGGTCTTCATCAGACCCTCCTGCAGCTCAGTGTTTACACGACTTTGCTGCAGCAACAGGGTTTCGGCATCACGGGTTTTATTCGACAGCGTATCTTTCAGATCCAGCAAATCAGATGCAGATTCGACCAGCGCTTTCGACAACTGCTGCATTGCTGAGTAGCGGTCCATCTCAAGTGGATCAAAATCTTCGTATTGCGGACCCTGACGTTCCTGGCGGAACAATACCTGAGCTTCGGTTTCCATATCGAGCCGGCGCAGCTGATCGCGCAGGCGATCCAGCGTCATGTCCATTTCGTCGAGGGTGTAAGAAAAGTCTGTTACCTGCTGCTCCAGACGACCACGACCGATGGACGTTTCGCCCGCAAGGTTAACCAGATTGTCCAACAGGTCGGCCGATACTTTCACCAGTTCCTGTGGAGCTTTACGTGCATTTGCTTGCGGTGTTGCTTGCGGCTGAACAGGCACAGTGGCGGGCTGTTGTTCCTCTTTATCGCGGCGCAACGGCACTACGTTGGTTTCAACACCTACTTCGCTGTTACCTTCATCAGCACTATCGAAATCAGCCTCACCATCAACGGCATCAGCACCTGCCGCCACAACTGGTGCCAACAGCTCATCGGCTTCAACCAGAATGGCCTTTTCACCCAAGGATACAAATCCATCCGACTCAAGACTCGCCGCAACTGCCTCAATTTTCTGGGTCAGAGAATCATGTACTTTGTAGTACTGCTTAAACAGATCAGGATCAATAACAATCTGGCCTTGTTGCGCCTTAAGAATGTTAGCCTCAAAGTCATGTGCCTGATCACCAATATCAGTCAGACCGGCCAAGCGCGCGCCACCTTTCAGCGTGTGTAACACCCGCTGAGCCTCTGCAGCGTGAGCAAAGTTGCCGTGTTCCTGTGCCCAATCATGCAGTGTTTTATCCAACTGTTCCTGAAGCTCGTGAGCTTCTTCCAGGAAGATCTCAAGAATCTCCCGATCAGACTCATCAAGCGCCTCAACGACCGGAGCATCAGCCACCGAAGAAGTGCCAACTGAATCAGCCTCCGGCTGCTCTACTGCCAACGATTCGGTTGGCTGAAGGTCTGCGTCTCCGACCGAAGCGGAAAGCTCGCTGCTTACGCCTCGGGCAAACTGCAGAATTTCATTGATAAGCGATTGCTCATTGGCCGCCTGCTGACCCCGGCGCACTGCGTCCAGTTGTGCGGCTAATGCGTCGTGACTGCGCTGGAGCAATGCGAACAAGTCATTGCTGACGGACAAGCGGCCATCATTCACTTTTTCATATAGCGTTTCCAGTTCATGGCACAGCTCTGCAATTTCCTGCAGCTCAGCCATGCGCGCACCACCTTTGAGAGTATGCAACTCTCGTTGCAGCTGAGCGACGTCGAGCAAATTGTCTGGTTGTTGTTGCCAGCGTTCCATTGCACTTTCAATCGCTTCAGAGACCTCTTCCGCCTCCTCGAGGAATATCTCAAGGATCTCGTCTTCATCTTCATCAAAGACATCGGCAACGGGGGGTAATTCGGCCGACAGCGGATGATCGGAATTCGTTTGCGCCGCGGCGTCTGGGGTTGCCTCGTCGACGTCAATCACGTCTTCTTCAATCAGTAACTCAATCTCACCGTCCTGATCGTCATCAATAAGGGCGGCCACGGGTTCTTCTGCAACGTCCAGTTCCAGTTCAATCTCTACGTCTTCGGCGCGGCTAAATTGCCAGGCAGCCAGTGCTTCAATCAGTGCAAGAGCCGGCTGAGTTTCCTGGCCTGCAGCCAGACAATCCATCATTCCAAGCAATGATTCCTGCGCCTGAGCCAGCAGATCAAGCGGTGATTCGGCGGCTTCCGCTTTCTCCGTCAGCATGCGCCCATAGAAAACATCCAGCGCATTCGCCAAGGCTTCAATATTCGGCAGTTCTGCTTTTGCAGCACCTCGTGCAACCTGATCGAGGTCTCTGCTCAATGCCAGCAAAACATCGTCGTCAGCCTGCTCCTGCCATTGTTTAAGCAGTGAGTCAGCATCCAACAATGAATCCATACCCTGAGCAAGAAACGTCGCAATAGTTTGTGGTGCGGGTCCGATACTACCGGTCTGTTGGGCCTGGATCAGTGGTTCAAGCAGCAGCTTTTCCATTTGCTGAATACGATCAACAAAGTCTTCCGTACCAGCAATCTGCTCGAGCGCCATTAGGGCATCATCCGCCAGTCCGATACGAATCAGCTGATCACCTTCTTCAACCAGATTCACAATACCAGGGGAGTTTTTTACCTGATAAGCACGTAGCTCTTTAACCAGCTTTTCCAGAGGTGCAGCAACATCAGCAATGGCTGCAATGCCTGCCATGTGGGCGCTGCCCTTGAGCGTATGCAGCGCACGCTGTAACTGATCGCTCAAAGGGTTAAAGAAATCTTCGTCGCGCGACTGTTGAAGGAAAGATTCAACAGTTTGCAGGTGGGTGTTTGCCTCGTTGACAAAAACTTCCAATAACGCTGCGTCTTCGTCTTCTTCGATTTCAGCAGTGGACTCGGCAGCGACGCCTGCCTGAGGCTCAGCCAATAACTCAACGAATGGTTCGACCACCTCGTTGGCGGCCAGCGAGTTAGCGTAATCCATCAATGGTTGTGTATCGATAGCTGGCTGACGACGATGACGAAAATCATCGATCAACTCCGGCAGGCTACTGATCACGTGATCAACCAATGCAACCAGATTGTCGGAAATACTGATGGTTTCATCCAGTACCCGATTAAACATATTTTCTATCGACCAGGCCAACTCGCCAATCACAGCCGCCTGAACCATACGGCCGCTGCCTTTAAGCGTGTGGAACGCCCGGCGAACGGTCGTCATCGCTTCCTGATCGCTGCGTTCAGCTTTAAATTGTGGCCAGAATTCATCGAGCGTTTCGGTGACTTCTTCCGCTTCCTCGAGGAAAATTTCGATAATCTCATCATCAATCAGATCATCGTCATCATCTGGTATCGCAGAGTTTTGTTGCTCTGCCACCGCAACCACAGATTCGTGCGTGGCAGCTTCTTCCGTGTCGGCTTCTGTAGCAACATCGGTGAGCGGACTGTCTTCTTCCGCATTTTCTATAGCAGCATCGTTGTGCAGTATTGCGATATCTGCAACCGTTTCCTCGATTGCCTGAACATCTTCAGCACCCAGCTCAATGTCTTCACTGACCTGATCCATTTCTTCAGCACTGGTGTCAGCAGCAACTTCCGCTTCCACCGTTGCATCATTGGCGGACAGATCGAGCGCGTCACCAAATGACGTAACTGCAACCTCACCTAACGAATCATCAATATCGAGTTCGATATCATCGATTGCATCACCCAGTGGCTCAGTGGCCGGCAACTCAAGCAGCGATTCTTCAGCGCGATCAAGCAGGTCTTCCCCGGCATTATTTGGCTTTTCAGAGTAACGCTCGATAAAGTACTCAACACCGGTCAGGACATCGGCCAACGTGTCCAGCACAGACCACTGAGGTTTCAGCTCTTCATCAATCAGCTGATTTTGTACGAATGCCGCTGCACGAGACAAAATTCCAGCCACCCGTGGCAGCGGAATCATGCTCAATGACCCTTCAATACTGTGCAGCAAAGACGGTACATCCGTAAGCTCTTGTGCAGACCATTGCTTGGCAATGTATTCAACGATCGCATCTTTAACCTGCTCAAGCACATTCCGCGCTTCACGCAATACTGCCTTCTGGGCGTCGGTCAGAGAACTCTCAGCTACCTGGGCATGCAGATCACCTTCGCTCTTCATGCCGCCGAGTGTCGCCTCGACGTACAGCAGAGCACCGGCAATATCCATCAGGTGACGATCTTCAATCGCTTGTCCTTCATCGATCAATCGGATGACTTCGCTATGCTGCTCCTGCAGCACCTTGCGCGGCATACCAAGACCCAACACCGACATGGTGTCGCTGATTTGCTTCAGGGCAGGAGACACTTCGGTCAATGTTGCAGTGCGATCCTCATTACCGCGAACCAGTAGATCCAGGCGATCTTTGACGGTGGCAATCTCTTCCACCAGGGCATGCAGAACCTGATCAACCGTTTCTTTATCCGGCCCGGCCAGCTCAGCGCGTTGCTGCTCGACATCTTCCTCGCTGACCAGAGCTTTGGTCAGCGCAAATTGCTGGCGAACCCGGCGAATGGCTTCGCCATTGACATCAGACTCGGCGATAAACAACAGTAAACTGCGGATCAAGGCGTCATCCGGGGCACGGTTGATCGCAGCGGCGCCTTCTTCGATGGCAGAACGTACCAATCGCTCAAGCTGACCCAATACCTTTTTCGCATCATCGGTCAGTTCATTTTGTTTTTGCAGCCACTCCGTAAATGCCAGTGCAGGTAACCAGATCAGTCCCTGTGGAGTTGCATGGAGTGCTTTGTGCAAGCGCGCAAACGCCTTGGCGAGGTATTGTTTCGCAACGTCAGGCTGTTTGTTCTGAATCAGCTGTAACATAGCAGCCTGCAGCATCTGACGAACTTTTTTCGCCCACAACCGGAAATCTTTGCCGTTGTATGTCGCTGCTTGCTTGGGAGTTAACAGGGAATTGTGTTTGATAGCCGGAGTGAACAAGGCAGCTTCCGGCAGGTAGGTTTCACCTCGAGCGGCACGTAATTCGTTCAGAATTGGCAGTAACACTACCGGCAAATCACGGCGCCCGACTTTAACGTGCTGCAGATAATGTGGCAGCTGCAGTATCGCCTGCATCAGCACTTCCAGCGCACGCTCGTACTCGGTTGTACCGTTAGCCAGCGCGATTGCCACCGCCTCCATTTCTTCTGCCAACAGCGCTGCACCATAAAACTCCACCATTTGCAGAGTGCCATGAATCTGATGCAGATAACTCAGGCAGAACTTGAGTCGGCTCGTGTCGTCGGGGTTCTCTACGTAGGCTTCCAGTGATTGCTGTGCCTGCTGCAGCGTCTCTTCGACTTCCCCTTTTACCCATTCCAGGGCGATGTAGTCCTGGCTCATCGCCTTGCGGTCTCCCCTGTCGGATTCTTTTTCTTACGCACGAATGCAGATACCTGACTGCTACGCACCGGCTCTAACAGCGGATGTTGAAAATCCACCATTTCTCCCAGACCTATAACCAAAATACCTCCGGGAGCCAGTCGTTCAGCCAGTACATTTAATATTTCCCGGCGACGCCATCGACGGAAATAAATCAGTACGTTCTGGCAGTAAATCACATGCTGAGAATTTAGCGGGCAAACATTCAGATTGAGGATATTCACCTGGCTAAAGCAACAACGCTTGCGTAAATGATCACTGATTTCTATTTCGTTGATGCCGCTGGTTTTAAACGAACGAGCGAGGTATTCCTGAGGAACCCATTCTAACGCGCGGGGCTGATAACGACCCGCCCTGGCTTTGCGCAATACGATGGTGGAAATATCCGTTCCGGTGATAGCGTAACGCTTATTCAATGGCGTCAGATAACGATCTGCGATCATCGACAAGCTGTAAGCTTCCTCGCCGGAGGAACACCCTACACTCCAACACTCCAAGGTTTCATCAACATTCATTTCCGCCGCTTTTTGTTGGATATATTGATCCACATAAGCGTAAGCATCCGGGTCGCGAAAGAAGCGAGTTTCCTGTACCGTCAGCCGGTCAACCAGCGTGCTCCACTCGATCGCTCCGGTCGGGCCATTCAGCACGCGGTCGTAATATTCCTGATAACTCTGACAGCCAACTTCCTGCATGCGCAGACCCAAACTGGTCTGCAAAAAAGAACGCCTTTGACTCGGCAAACACATACCAGTGCGCTCTTCCAGCAGATTCTGCCAGCGCCCGAACTGGACATCATCCAGCTCTGGAACCGTTGTTAACCCGGATCGATATTGATGAGACATAGAGGTTCAGCAGGCTACAAAACCTGCTGCTCGTCCAGCTCCAGTTCATTTTCAGGCAGCTTAAAGCCCGCCACCGATTCACGCAGTTTGTTGGCCATTTCTGCAAGGTTACCAATCGACTTCGCCGTCGCGGTAGTACCAGCCGAAGTCTGCGAGGTAATTTCCTGAATAACGTTCATCGTGTTGGAAATATGACCCGCAGAAGAAGCCTGCTGACGTGCGGCGTTGGAAATGTTCTGAATCAATTCCGCCAGGTTTTTCGATACGTTCTCAATCTCTTCCAGGGCAACACCCGCATCCTGTGCAAGGCGAGCACCACGTACCACCTCTGAAGTGGTAGTTTCCATCGAGATTACCGCTTCATTGGTATCGTTCTGAATCGTTTTAACCAGCGCCTCAATCTGCTTCGTTGCTGCTGCAGAACGTTCCGCCAGACGCTGTACCTCATCCGCAACTACCGCGAAGCCCCGACCGGCGTCACCCGCCATCGATGCCTGAATAGCGGCGTTAAGCGATAGGATGTTGGTTTGGTCGGCGATATCGGTAATCAGGGAGATGATGTCACCAATCTCCTGCGAGGATTCACCCAGACGTTTAATACGCTTAGATGTTTCCTGAATCTGCTCACGGATGTTATCCATGCCGTTGATCGTTGCCTGTACGACTTCGGCGCCTTTGTTCGCGATCGCAACCGATCGCTCCGCAACCGCGGAAGATTCCGAGGCGTTAGCCGATACCTGGTCAATCGACACCGCCATTTCGTTGATCGCGGCGGATGCTCCGGCAATTTCCTGTGCCTGGTGCTCCGATGCTTCCGCCAAGTGCATTGCTGTCGCCTGGGTTTCCTGAGCAGCGGATGATACCTGTACCGCTGTTTCGTTAATCGCAGATACCAACGAGCGCATCTGGTCGATGGCGTAGTTAATGGAGTCAGCGATCGCACCGGTGAAGTCTTCCGTCACCGTTGCTGAGGCTGTTAGGTCACCGTCTGCAAGGTCAGCAATTTCATCCAGCAGACGCAAAATCGCCATCTGGTTCGCTTCATTTTTGTTGGCTGTTTCATCCAGGTCACGACGTGTTTCACGGTAAGAAACCACACCAAAGGCAATCATCATCACGATTGCTAACAGCGCAGAAATATAACCAACGATCTGCATCAATGCTCTTTCGCCAGTGTCCGACTGAATGCTGGTTGTCAGCTGAGACGTCTGGTCAAGCAACGTACGTGAATCTGCGAAAATGCTGTCGGATGCTTCCCGCACCTGAAAGAGTTCCGGAGAGGTCTCAAGAATCTCATCAACCGAACCGGATACGAACTCAAACAGCTCTGCAACCTCGGCCAGGGCATAGATCGCTTCTTCATCCGTTACCTGGGAGATATTCATGGCGACATTGCCCTGAATCATGCCGTTCAGTACCCGACCGAACAACGAAGCATCCCGACCAAAGGCGTCTGCTGCCATTACCGCGTCCTCGCCACCAGCGAGTACCTTGTTCACCGATCGTACGATACGTTCCGCCAGCCAAGACTGACGCTGAGCAACCGCAACCTGGTCGGCAGGCGCACCGTTGTCGAGCAGAATCTCTACAATTTCATCATATTCCACCTGCAGTTGAGGAATCGTTTCCGCAAGTGTATCGGCAACTTCGTGCAGAGAGATAATGATGTCCTGGGCAGTGAGAATCTGGTCAGCGTTGCCTTTTACCGAGATCCAGATACCCTGTACATCGGTCATGGAGGCGACTTCTGCAGGGTCCAATCCGGTAGCTGGGTTACCACGGGTAAGATAACCCCAGCGCTGGTCAAAATTATCACGTGCTGAGCGGAGCTGACCGAAGGCTTCTTCTTTGCCGCCAGCCGCCTCAACCGCGTTTTTTGCCAGTTCCTGCGACAGTACCCGCAACTCACCCGCGTGTTCAATATACTGGTCGTCCCGATTTGCTAAGGCATTCACATACACCGTAATAGCAATAAAGACACCCAGGAATAAGAACAGCAGCCCCGCCAGAACACCGTTAATACGGTTTCTGAAGACCGTCGACAAGACGCTTCCTGTGTTTTCGCTCATGCGTTCCTCTCCACACTCACTCTTTCAAGTTTCGCCTTGCGGCTACTTATCATTAGTCATCGCGACAAGCAGAATTTGGCTCGACGCAATGTATAAAATTCAAACGGCTATCTGCAGGAATTCAGGCGCATGCACTAAATCCAGCAACTGAAAAATGGGCCAGGTTTTGCCATCACGCTCATAAGCGCGCGACACAAACTTTTCAAATTCCGGTTCCAGCTCAGTTGGCTGTAATTGGCGGTCCTCAGCAAATTGCTGCATACCCAATACGGCATCGACCAGCAGACCGATCATATGATCACCATGCTCAACAACCAGCACACGCCGACTGCGCCAATTAGCCTTGGATGGCAACCCTAAGAGGCCGGCCAGATCCATGACAGGAACCAATCGACCACGGACATTCGCTACACCCAGCACCCAACTGCGAACGCCGGGCACACGGGTCAAACGGGGAGGCTGCAGAATTTCAGCAACTTCCGACATGTCAGCGGCAAAGTGCTGCCCGGCCAACATAAAGCCGACGCCACGCCAGTATGCAACCAGCTCTACCTGCTGCGGCAGAGCTGAAGCGTTTGAACGGCTGCGTTCGGCAATATCGACCAGCTGAGCAAACGGATGCATATCAGCCTGCCATGACCGAAGCGATCTCTGACAGCAAGGTCGCTTCTACTACTGGCTTAACCAGATAGCCACTGGCACCCTGGCGCTTACCCCACACACGATCAGTTTCCTGATCTTTGGTGGTCACAATAATCACCGGAATATGCTGAGTTTCAGCATCTTTTGTTAATTGGCGGGTTGCCTGAAAACCATTCAGACCAGGCATCACAATATCCATTAACACCACGTCAGGCTTTTCCTGACGGGCGACAGCAACACCATCTGCACCATTTTCTGCGCTTAATACTTCGTGACCATTTTTTTCTAACATTACACGGAATGCTTCTGTTTCGGTCGGGGAATCATCAACAACCAGGATTCGGGCCATGCCTATTTCCTCTTAAATTCTGTTTACTCGGGCTCAGGATTTGACGTACTGGCGAATCGAACCCAGCAGCTCTTCTTTACTGAAAGGCTTGGTCAGGTACTCATCGGAACCCACGATACGACCTTTCGCTTTATCAAATAAGCCGTCTTTACTGGACAACATAATGACCGGGGTTGACTTGAATTTAGAGTTATTTTTAATCAAGGCACAGGTTTGGTAACCGTCCAGACGAGGCATCATAATATCGACAAAAATGATGTCTGGATGTGTGTCGGCAATTTTTGCAAGCGCATCAAAGCCATCGGTAGCAGTGATCACTTCGCAGCCAACTTTTTTGAGCAGAGTCTCAGCCGTACGACGAATGGTTTTACTGTCGTCGATGACCATGACTTTTACATTCTGAAAGTTATCGTCCATAGGGAGGCCTTTAACCATCCATTTCTTTGTATTTTATTGAGCGACTGTCTTTCGACCGCAGAGACGCCATTGCGCACTTTTGTATCATACTTAGGTGCCCCAGGCTAGCGGCCAAATCGTCAATACTGCGCGAGAATCCTGTTTAAATCTGTTGCGCCACTGGGATAGCCAATCAGTTACACTCTGCACATCTGATCTATTTTCATTCAACGGAGACTCTATGAGCATCAAACTCGGTGTAGTGATGGACCCGATTTCACAGATTGCGTTTAAGAAGGATACCTCACTGGCGTTGCTCAACGCCGCTCAGCAAAAAGGCTGTGAGCTGTTTTACATGGAGCAGTCCGATCTTTACATCGAAAACGGCGTTGCCATGGGTCGCATGGCGGCACTGACCGTCGAGATGAATCCAGATAACTGGTACAACATGGCGGAGTACCAGCACCGCCCCTTGTCTGACCTGAACATTATCCTGATGCGCAAAGATCCGCCATTTGACAGCGAATTCATCTATTCCACATACATTCTGGAGCGCGCCGAAGAAGCTGGGGTATTAATTGCCAACAACCCGCAAAGCCTGCGTGATTGCAACGAAAAAGTTTTCGCCACGGCATTCCCGGATTTAATGACACCAACACTGGTCAGTCGCAGCGCAGAACTGTTGAAGAAATTCCATAAAGACCACGGCGACGTCATCTTTAAACCACTCGATGGCATGGGCGGCTCCTCCATTTTCCGCCTCAAACAGGACGATCCAAACGTATCCGTCATCATTGAAACCCTGACCAATCATGGTCAACAGCAAATTATGGCGCAGCGTTTTATCCCCGAAATTGTTGATGGTGATAAGCGCATTCTGATGATTGATGGTGAGCCGGTCCCTTACACCCTGGCACGAATTCCGGCCAAAGGAGAAACCCGCGGAAACATCGCGGCTGGCGGCACCGGAGTCACTCAACCATTGAGCGATGAAAACCGCGCCATCGCAGAAAAAGTGGGTCCGATCCTGAAACAAAAAGGACTCTACTTTGTCGGACTGGATGTGATTGGCAACTCGCTGACTGAGATTAATGTGACCAGCCCGACCTGTGTGCGCGAAATCAGCCGCGACTCCGGCATTGACGTAGCCGGTCTGTTAATTGATACCTTACTGGCGAAACTTTAGCCAACCAGTGTTATCGCAATTTGCTTCCTCAGCCGCTTCGGCAGTGGACAAATTTCGTTGATAAGCGCAGACTTGCAGTCGCATTCAACCTGCTTTTTTGAGGCTGTTATTTCCGCATGTCTGCCGCTGCTGTTACCAGTACCGACCGCCTGTCATTCGCCCTGTTTCTGGCGCTGGTGATTCATGCATTGCTGATTCTCGGAATCAGCTTCTCTGCCACCGATCAAACCAGCCTGTCAAAAACACTTGAAGTCACGTTAGCTACTTATAAAAGTGATACCACACCCGATAAAGCCGATTTTATTGCACAGGAAAACCAGCAAGGTAGCGGCACACTGGACGAGGCGAAAATGCTGACCACGGATATGGAAGCGAATTTTCATGCCAATCAAGTCAACGAGACATCGCCACAGGAACAACAGGCAACCGCACCCAGACTCCCTGAAGCGCAGCAACGTCAGGTATCAACCATTGGAGAAAGCCGGTTCAAAACGCAACTGAAAAACAGCGACATCCCGCCCAACCCGGCTGATCTGCCTGATGGCCCACAAAAAACCTTGCTACAACGCAGCCTCGAGATTGCCAGCCTCGAAGCCAAGCTCGATAGTCAACGCCAACTGTATGCCAAGCAGCCACGTATTCAGCGCTTAACCGCCGCTTCCACCATGAAAGCCAACGATGCTTATTATGTAAATTCGTGGCGACGCCGCATTGAAGATAACGGAGCTCGTAATTACCCGCGAGAAGCTGAAAACTGCTTCAATGACTGCCGCTTACGTTTGTTAGTGGCGATCAATCCAAACGGCACCATATACGAACTGCGGGTACTGGAATCTTCGGGTCGTAAAGTTCTGGATGATGCCGCACTGCGGATTGTTCGCCAGTCAGCTCCATTCGCGCCCTTCACCGCAGAAATGCGCAAAAATACCGACCGCCTGGAAATCATTCGTACCTGGCAATTTAAAGGCAACCGTTATCTGTCGGATGCGGGTTGATAAAAGATTCTCATGCAACAATTGCAAAGCTTAAAAAATCACCTCCTTATCGCCATGCCACAGCTGGGAGACTCCTGGTTTGAGGGCACCGTCACCTATTTGTGCGAACATAATGAAGAGGGGGCAATGGGTCTGGTCTTAAACAAGCCATTAAAAGTTTCTCTCGACGATATTTGCCAACAATTGGACATTGATCGCCTGCCCGGAATTGATCCGGCTATCCTGGCGGGCGGACCGGTAAGCAGGGAGCACGGCTTTATACTTCATCGTCAGCAAGGCCAATGGGACTCAACCCTGAACGTTGAGGAAGAGGCTCACCTGACGTCGTCAAAAGATATCCTGAAAGCCATTGCCGCCGGTGATGGTCCGCAGAATTACCGAATGGCGCTGGGCTATGCAGGCTGGGATGCACAACAACTGGACGAGGAGCTAAAACAGAATTCCTGGCTGACGGTTGAAGCCAGCAGCGAATTATTATTCGCAACTCAGCCAGAAGATCTTTACCGCAGCGCCTTGAATCAATTGGGTATCAATCCCGAATTTCTCAGCTCTGATGCGGGGCACGCGTAATGTCTGGCGTTGCTATTACCAATAAGATTCAGACATTAATGGGGTTTGATTTTGGTACTCAGCGCATTGGCATTGCTACCGGTCAGCGAGTGACAGAAACAGCAGGCCCACTTGATCCAGTCAAAGCCAAAGACGGCATCCCGAACTGGGACAACCTGCAAAAGATTATCAACGAATGGCAACCCGATGCATTTGTTGTGGGACTGCCATTAAACATGGATGGCACACCGTCCGATATGAGCAACCGCGCGGCCAAATTTGCCCGGCGGTTAGAAGGTCGTTTTCATCGTCCTGCCTATACTCAGGACGAACGCCTGACCAGTTTCGAAGCCAAAGGCATGGTAATCGATCAGGGTGGCGACCGTGATTTTGGTGCAAATTCAGTTGATGGTTTGGCCGCTCAATTAATTTTGCAAAGCTGGATGACCGAGCATCCGCGCGACTGAGTTTTAATACCATTTTAATCGCGGCAATTTGTTTTTAACGTTTTAATCACAGCCTGCCTTGCAGGTATGTTAGTTTTCCAGGAGAAATTATGAGCCTTCCTCCAGCCCTGCAGGATTGTGAAAAAACCTGCCAAGAGTTAGGTGATCGTCTGCACACTCTGCTGGCTCAGCGACAGATCGAAAATCCTCTGATAATCGGTATCCGTACGGGCGGCGTATGGGTCGCTGAACGCTTACACCAACATCTGAAACTGCAGGAAAATATTGGTGTACTGGATATCAGTTTTTATCGCGATGACTTTACCCGTCACGGCTTACATCCCCAGGTCAAAGGCTCCGAACTCCCTGACAGCATCGAAAATCGCCATATTATCCTGGTCGATGATGTGGTGATGAGCGGTCGTACGATTCGTGCAGCCATGAATGAGCTGTTTGATTACGGCCGCCCTGCCAGTATCCAGCTGGTCTGCTTATTGGATATAGGCCGACGTGAACTACCGATTCAGCCTGATCTTTGTGGCGCCAGCCTGGAACTATCCGACGGTCAGCTGGTGAAGCTGTCCGGCCCGGAACCCTTAACCCTGTCTCTAGCCTGAGGATTATAACTAATGAACTCGCCTCATCAGGTGCAGCTGACCGAAGATAGCCGCCTAAAGCACTTTTTAACGACCGAAGGCTTAAGCAAAGAATTATTAACAGAAATTCTTGATACCGCTGATTCATTTATCAGCACTCAGGAGCGTTCCGTTAAAAAGGTACCGTTACTGCGGGGTAAAACCGTAGTGAATCTGTTTTTTGAAAACAGTACCCGCACCCGCTCTACATTTGAGCTGGCGGCAAAACGTTTATCCGCCGACATTTTAAATCTGGATATTTCCAAGTCTGCCACATCCAAAGGGGAAACCCTGATGGATACGCTGTGGAATTTGGAGGCAATGTATTCGGATATGTTCGTTGTACGGCATGCTGACTCTGGCGCAGCCCACTTTATCGCAGAACATGTGACACCCAACGTAGCGATTATTAATGCCGGTGATGGTCGCCACGCACATCCGACACAAGCGATGCTGGACATGTTGACCATTCGTCGTCACAAACAAAGTATCGAGGGTAAGGTTGTCGCAATTGTTGGCGATATTCTGCATTCCCGTGTTGCGCGATCACAAATTCACGCATTGCGCACATTAGGTGCAGCTGAAGTTCGTGTAATTGGTCCTGGGACGTTACTCCCGAATGATATCGACGCACTGGGTGCCAAACCGTTTTATCGAATGGAAGATGGTTTAAAAGACTGTGACGTCATCATCATGCTGCGTTTACAAAAAGAACGAATGCAAAATGCTTTACTGCCGAGTGAGGGCGAATTTTTTAAATTATACGGTTTAACTGAACAAAAATTATTGCTGGCAAAACCAGACGCAATTGTTATGCATCCTGGGCCGATAAACCGTGGCGTTGAAATTGAATCGGCCGTAGCCGATGGGAATCAATCGGTGATTTTAAATCAGGTAAGTTATGGCATTGCGGTACGCATGGCAGTGATGGCGATGGCCATGAGTGGTCAGCAACAAGCCAGCAGCAATGAATATGAGGAGGCTTAATGATGCGTTATTGCTTAATTGAAGGCGCACGCCTGCTCGACCCGGCCAATGGTGTTGATAAAATTGCTGACATCTATGTTGCTGATGGCAAAATTCAGGCGATTGACCACAAACCCGCGGCGGGCGAAATTGAAACCAGCATAGACGGAAATAATAAGATTTTATTGCCAGGATTAATCGATCTTGGCGCCCACCTGGCTGAACCGGGTTTCACCCAGAAAGGTTCCATTGCCACGGAAACCAAAGCCGCTGCGCGCTCCGGTTTTACACATATATGCGCCCTGCCAGATACCAAGCCAGTTACCGACAGCCCGGCCGTTGTGCAATTAATTCAGGAAAAAGCGGCACAGGCGGGTTACGCCGAGGTATTACCTCTAGGTGCTGCGACACAAGGCCTGGAAGGTACACAACTGGCCAATATGTTCAGCCTGACCGAAGCAGGATGCCCGGCGCTCTCTAACGCCCGTAAGCCCATTAAAGACAGTTACGTTTTACAACGAGTAATGGAATACGCGGCTACCTACAATATCCGCTTATTTCTCAGTGCCAACGACACCACATTAGCTGATGGCTGTATGCATGCCGGCCCAACTGCGACTCGCATGGGTCTTGATGGTATTGCCGAGACAGCAGAGACCATTGCCCTGTCACAAATTTTACTGATGGCGGAACAAACCGGAGTACAGCTGCACATCAGTCAGATCAGCTCTGCCCGCAGTGTCCGAATGCTTCAACAGGCACGTGATAACGGTATTCGCGTTACCGCCGATGTGCCTCTGGCCAATCTGGTTTACACCGATGAGGCGGTAAACGGCTATAACAGCCAGTTTAATGTATTGCCGGTGTTACGTAGCGAATGTGATCGCCAGTCCTTGTTAGCAGCCGTTAATAATGGTGAGCTGGCTATTTCCTCCAATCATCGCCCGCATGAGATTGCAGCGAAAAAAGCGCCGTTCTCAGACGCAGAACCCGGTATGAGTATGTTCGACTGTTTCCTGCCACTGGCGCTGAAGTTAATCGCCGCAGAGGAACTGGACTGGCATGCCTTCGTGAAAGCGACCAGCCAGATTCCTGCACAGATCATTGGCAAGGATCATGTTGGCTTAGCCGAGGGCAATTTCTTCAGTGCGGTACTGGTCAATGCAAGTGCCACAACTGATTTGTCGCAGTTGGAGTCCAAAGGCAGTAATATCCCATGTACTGACGAGGAATTGACCGGCAAAGTTGAAGCTTTATTTGTGAGTGGTGCCCGAGTACTTTAGGTTGTTGGCATGAGCACTCAGTAAGGGAGCGGAACCGGATTTCGAGGTCCGTTTCTTTGCCAAATCCAATGCTATACTGAAGTCACCACGGCAGGAACAAACAATAGCAATTATCATTTGCAAACAACCCATAAATCAGTACATTTATAACTTCACAACAGGAGTAAGACATGAAACTGAGTTCCCTTTTTGCGATCGCCTTAACCACACTGGCTGCTAACGCCTGGTCCGCTGACCACGTCGTACAAATGAAGAATATGGGTGCAGATGGCACCATGGTATTTGAACCAGGCTTCCTGAAAGTTGCCGTGGGCGATACCGTAACATTTGAACCGACCGACCAGGGCCATAACTCTGAGTCCATTGCTAATCTGGTACCAGCAGGCGCGAAAGGCTGGAAAGGTGGTTTTGGCCAGAAGACCACAGTCACCATCGATAAAGAAGGCGTTTATGTGTATAAGTGCCTGCCTCACGCCATGATGGCCATGGTTGGCGTTATTCAAGCTGGCAATGCCACTAACCTGGAAAAAGTGAAAGCCGACTCCAAAGCGCTCAGCGCGACCTTCGTTATGAGTAAGGATCGATTGGATAAATACCTGGCCCAAGCCAAGTAAAAGCGCCGTAGAAACCTGATGCCGCCCTGGCATCAGGTCTTTCACCAGATATCACTTCAAACCCGCTGATTCCAGCGTACCATTTTGACGATCAAACAGGTCTGCGTACGCGCCATTGATATGGGTGTGAAACGCTTGTGACTACTCGACCAAGCCATTTCTTTGTACGCCATTAACAAAAAACAATCCGTTAGTTAATGACGTCCAAAGCAAAGATTGATCGAGCGAAACCGATCAGGCGTAAAGAACACGACTCTCGGCGCTATCTTCACCCGCATCCAGATTACAAACTTCGGTAGATAGCCCCATTTCAGCCAAACGTTCGAAGAATGGAATCGGATCCAGCTCCTCGACATTTGCCATGGTTTTCACATCCCACTCACCAGAGGCAATCAGTTTTGCAGCAGCAACCGGTGGGACGCCGGCAGTGAAAGCAATGGCTTGTGAATCGATATCGGCATACGTCTCTTCGTGATCGCAAATATTGTAAACGAATACTTCCTTATCTTTGCCATCGCGCGTGCCTTTAATTAACGTGCCGATACAGGTTTTACCATTGTATCTCGGCGCCAGGCTTGCAGGGTCTGGCAAACACGCTTTTAACACGTGCAGCGGTACAACCTCCTGGCCATGACTGGTGGTCACAGTTTCGTGGTTCAGTAAGCCCACTTTTTCGAAAACTTCCAGACAATTCAGGTAATGCTCTCCAAACCCCATCCAGAAACGTACGGTTTTAACATCAGGAATGTTCAGCGATAAAGAATGCACTTCATCATGCCCCATCAGGTACAGTTTGTGTTCACCGACTTCCGGAAAGTTGTATTCCATTGAGCGACTATGGTGCGGATAAGTGCGCCATTGGCCATCTTCCAGACAGCTGGCATCTTCGATAATTTCACGCAGGTTAATTTCCGGATCGAAATTGGTTGAGAAGAAATGGCCATGGTCGCCATCGTTCACATCCATGATGTCGATACTTTCGATTGAATCAAATTCGTGCTTTTGAGCATATGCGCAATAAGCGTTAACCACACCTGGATCAAAACCACTCCCCAGAATTGCGGTGACCCCTTTTTCCTTACACAACTCGCGCTTTTTCCACTCATAATTTGCATACCAGGGATAAGGCGCATTCATCACACTATAATCTTCGTGAACCGCAGTATCGATATAGGCTGTACCGGTTTCTAAACAGGCATCGAGAATATTCATATTCACGAACGCGGTACACACGTTAATAACAATGTGGGTGTCCGTATCGCGAATTAAATCCACCAGATCATTCACATTGTATGCGTTCACCTCGCGGCTGAATAACGAGAAGTCCGCATGTGGGTGATGATTCTTTCTGTTTACTGCAGCAATGATGGCATCACATTTGGCGATATTTTTAGAAGCCAGACAAACCGACGCAAATACATCACTGCTTTGCGCGCATTTATGAGCAACGACGGCACCAACGGCTCCTGCACCAATAATAAGTACGTTCTTTTTCATAACTTATTCCCCCCAAATATTAGGAAAACGGTTAAGACAAAAAGTCTCGGAAATCTTCGTAATCAAACTCGCGAATAACACGGGTCTCACCGTTGATATTCTTGTGGCAAATGGCAGGCATCTTGATGCCATTGAAGAAGTTTTTCTTCACCATGGAGTATCCGGCAACATCTGAGAACCTGAGTTCATCACCAATCTCAATTGCCTGATCAAAGACATAAGTTCCAAAAACATCGCCTGCCAGACAGGTGCGACCACAAACGCGATAGACAAATTTTCCCTGCTTGAGTGCTTGCGATATTTCGTCTTCTGCGATTTCTTTGGCGCCATCGAGAGCTGGTACAAACTGATATACCAGCACATCCAGTAAGTGTGTTTCGACACCAGCATCAACAATTAAGGTGGGCAATTGGTTGTCAACTTTATCCAGAACTTTAACGACCAGCGATGTGGACTGAGTAACGGACGCTTCACCAGGCTCCAAATAAACCTGCAGGTCATATCGTTCGGCTAATTGCTTTAAGCGTTCACACAGTTGATCCAGCAGATAACCATCACGAGTGAATGCAACACCCCCACCCAGACTCAACCATTTAAGCTGAGGTAAAATATCAGAGAAGCGCTGTTCGATATTATCGAGCTGCTGATTAAGACTATTAAAATCGGCGTTTTCACAATTCATGTGAAGCATCGCGCCATCAATCACATCCGTGATGTTTTCCGGTAGTAAGTCATGACGTACACCTAAACGTGAATATTTGGCTACGGTATCGCTTAGGTCGTACTCAGAATGACCCACTTCCGGATTCAGGCGTAAACCTATTGAACGGCTTTTCTGCTGTGCTTTTTCTTTAAATCTTTCCAACTGATTCAGTGAGTTAAAAATAACTTTATCGCAGTATTCGATAACCTCTTCAATTTCGTCGTCGCCGTAAGCAACGCTGTAACCGTGAGTTTCGCCACCGAACTTTTCGCGACCCAGTCGTGCTTCATATAAGCTGCTGCTGGTCGTTCCAGCCATGTACTGCTTCATAAAATCGAAAACACACCAACTGGAGAAACACTTAAGGGCGAGCACACTTTTAGCACCGCTTTGTTCACGTACGTAAGCGATACGCTCCATCGCTTTTAACATACGGGTTTCATCAATCAGGTAATAAGGGGTACTGACTTTCATTTTTAATCCTTAGTCCGCGTATGACACTGGCTACTACACCAGAGCGACAGTTTCTGATTGCGACTGTTTGATAAATTGAGACTCCAAACTGGCGAGCTCTTTGCGGTCTTTATCCAGGGTTGCAAACACATCCGGACCAAACCATTCCAATGAGGCATCCATGTTCTGCCACGGTATCGTGGATTCTGTCATGACATAGGTGAGTAGCTTCCTGAAGTCATACTCACCAGTAAACAGCGATGTCATTCCCTCACGACTTCCCGCGGGTGCATAAACATTGCCTGGATTGAATACGTTTAAAAGATTACGCTGAGTGATATTCTTAAAATGCATATGCACAATCAGCGGTGCCAGCTTTTCCAATGCGTATACCGGGTCACTGCCCATTTCCCAGACATGAATAACGTCGAAGTTAATACGCAGCGCTGGATGATTAACTTCTTCAATTAATCTCAACGTCGAGTCCAGCGTATCCGCCAGGGTATTGGGATGCGTTTCAACCACCAGATCGATGCCATAATCCTGAGCTACCTGACAATATTGACGAAGTCGGGCGGTATACACTGCACGCTCCTCTTCGTTCACATCAGCACTGGCTTTGCCACCAGAGAATGTCCGTAATTTATTCGCCCCCCAAGAACGGGTTATCGTGCATAAGGTTTCGGCACTGGCGATACCATTCTGCAGATCACCATCTAATGGCAGATAGTCACTCACCATGGAAACTGACAGACCTCGCTCAGCCAGACATTCCAGATTAAAGTCTGGAGACTGACGCAGGTTTTTGGCGTGTACTCCCCACAATTCAATCGCATCAAACTGATGAGATTTGGCCCAATTAGCGATACGTTCCAACGAGATCAACTGATGACGGAAGGAGATAGTGCAAACGGAATATTTCACTGGGAAACCCTTTCTAATTGCTGAGCGTCAGACGACTTAAGCACCTTTTCTGCCCAGATATCTTTCACTTCAATTAAACGTTTTTTAAGCCTGAATTCCCTCTCATCTTGCTGATCAAGTAACTGGAATAATTTATCACCGAAGGCTTCATTTTTTGTTACTGATAATTTCATGGCATTAAACTGGATTAACTTATAATTCTTTGCCAGCTCATCAATCACATCGCACCAGTCATCAAACTCAGGTTCAGGTAAACCCAGCTCGCGCCAGAAAAATGCAAAGCCATGTTCATACGCATATTTTCGCGGGGACATCACTGGTATTTCTTCCACTGCTTTAATCAGATTATCCAGTGGTAGTGGTTCACCGTTTTTATCTTTACCACGGATATGGGCCTGAATAATCTCACGAATCATATCGGTAACCGGGTTTGCATCGCGCACTACCGACGCTTCAAAAAAGGCATTCACTGCTTCCGCCGGAGTCGGACGAGCCCCCACTTCAGAGAACAAATAGCCACCGGAAACGGTTGGCTGAGAAACAGCATTAAGAATGCGATCTTTTCTGAACACACCTTCCCAGCGATAGTCCGGATCGTACATAAACCACAGATCAGGATTATTGGTTGGACCCAACATGACGTAATGAGGAAACGGATCTTTATTAAATTCGTTCTCTCGCTCGGGCAGATGGAACATATCCAGCATGACCATAATGTGTTGATCTGGCTGGCGGTTTTCTACCAGGTTTTCAAGCTTGGCCAGGTTGTCTTCTTTACTGGCCTGCTTGTCATACCAGGCATGGATTGGCATGCCGTATAAGTGCTCGTACCAATCAAAGAAAATATCGTGATTAATATTTTCGTCGTGGTAAGTCAGTACATAACGATCGTTGATACAGGCATTGGCATCAGACACCGCAAAGTAAAGAATACGGTGATCCAGTTCGGGAAAACGTTTTACGATTTCTGCTAAATTACTGGCGACGCAGTGGATCTTGACGTCTTCATAGACTTCAAGACCCTTTTCATACTTTGGGAGGTTCTGGCCCTTATACAAAGTATCGGCAACAGCACGAACGGTTTCAAAGTCTTCATTCATCAGTGCGCTTTCGTCGATGGCAATCTCATGCTCAACTTCAAGCAACATTAACATCTGCAGCACCATGGATGAGTCCAGCGCCAAGTCTTCTAACAGGCGCGCATCACTGTGAAACTTATCCATATTCGGATGCGCCATATTTTCGCTCAGTACTTTAAATATGGCTTCAACAATCTGTTCTTTAGTCATCATAAACTTTTTGATTCTGATTTTTTTCTTCACTCAAATGCATCAGCGCGTTCAGGCCAATGCCAATGCCTTGCGACTGACTTTACCGTTAGGAAGCCGGTCAATGTTTTCTACCTGGGTAATCTGGATCGGGACCTGATATTTGTTTAAATATCTGGCACACCAGCTACGAATATCCTCAGTGGGTACTTCGACGTCTGCGACAAACTGCAAACAAACCTGGTCATTGCCAAACGCATGGCTCTTTTTAAATACCACCGCATCGTTGACACCCGGCATCTCCATCACCACTTTTTCGACTTCAGCGGGATAAACATTCAGACCAGACACATTAATCATTTCATCGATACGGGAGAGGAAGTGCAGGCGGTTATCTTCATCGAGATAACCCAGATCACGGGTTGCCACAATATTGTTCGATTCAGTAGTCACAACAATTTCTTCCGGGCTGTCTTCCGAGCTGCCAGACTGAACACGAATATGTGGCAGTGGTACGCCCTGATCATGAATCGACCGCAGATTTCCACCCAATGCAATGCATCCCACTTCAGAGCAGCCATATTGCTGATACAGGTTCACACATTTTTTCTCGGCCTGTTCCAGCCAGCTGGCCTGCATCAGGGTGCCGGAGGTCATGATGGCGTGAATCGGTTGATCGGCCTTTACCATCATGGTGATGGTGGTAATTAACGCCGGTGATGAATATAAAATCGGAGACGTGGTTTCCTGCACCTTCCGGATAATATACTTTGGATTAAAGTTGGTAATAATGACCGGCTCAGAAGCGCGCTTAATACTGGCGAGAATGCCACAAATTAAACCGTAAGAATGGTTAACCGGGCAGGCAACCACAGCCGTCATTTCAGCCAGATCCGAGAAGTGCTGAATATAATTTTCCAACTCGATATCGATGCTGGTCCAGCTACGGTCAATACACTTAGGCTCTCCGGTGGTGCCGGAACTCATCTGTACCAATACCGCAACACTATCGCTCGGGTGATCTCCAATGGTCTCGATGTTATTCAGCAGATCATCCATATTGTCTGCCATCACCTGATAATGGCTATTACTGAGTTTTGCACGACGATGCAACGCCTCTTCCGGCGTGCCTGCTGGCAATGGGAAGACTGAAATCCCCTGATCACGACAATACAGGCAAAGTGCAATCCACAAGGCGGCGTCACTGATACACACCGTAATACGCTTACCTTGGCAGCTACCGAGAATATCGTGCTGACTGAAATTGCTGAAGCAATGTTCGAAATAGGTTTGATCGAAATAATCGTCGTTTAAATAAATCATAATATCTTTTCAGCAATCAGCTGGTTTGGTTTTCAAGTTGCTGTGTTGTTTTTTCTGTGATGACTGCTGCCAGCGGGTTATTCACCGTATGCTCGAAATAGTCCAGCGTGCCACCATTGAGTATTTTTTTCTTCAGCAGGGATTCAACGATGATGCGTTTACTGGTTGCGCCGACACGATCAATACGTTCAGGTTGGGTAATACCAGACTGTCGGTATTGCTCGAGGTAATGACCTACGCGATTCCAGAATTTTCCTTCCGGGTATTGCTGGTAACGCTCTAACAAGAAAGATAAATCAGCCAGATTCAGGACATAAACCGTATCCATATACAGTTCACGTAACTCATCGATGTCCGACATACTGAAACCTTCATCCAGTGGAATCGTATTAAAATACGGATCGGTTTCGGCTAGCTTGGGCGTATGCTCCGGATACTTCAGATAATCTTCGACGTATTCCATGTCTTCATGGAAATCGCGCAGAACAATGCGTTGTGGCCAGCCATCTTTATGGGTCAGAATCAGATTCTGGCAATGTGCTTCAAAGGCAATACCGTTATGCACCAGCATGTGCCAGATCGGAACCAGCATGACTTCCATCAGACGGTTCACCCAGGCCTCGACACCGTACTGATCCAGCCAGTCGGCAATAAACGGACGGTTATCCGCCTCGACCAGCATCAAAGCGGTAAAAGGAATGGCTTTTTCACCGGGCTGTAATTTATCCACTACGCTTTCGCGGAAGATAGCGCCAATTAAACCATCCATGGCTTTCGCCAGCTCTGCATCTTCCGGCTTATAGAGTAATCCGGCGTATTCACTCAATAATAATAAATTATCCTGCTGCTCCAGATATTCGTCTTTCTTCACCACCTCCTGTAGCCAGATTGAAATAGTGGGAGCCGTACAGACAAAATGATCCTGCAAATTCCGGTGTGATGACGTACTGACCAGATTCAGTGGAATTTTAACGTTAGCCTTTTGCGGATGACTGACATTCACTAACGTACGTAACGATTGCGTCGCCTGGTAACAATCGCCGGCCTGACCTAATTCGATAATGTCACCACAACCGATGGCCCGAGCAAGTCCACGTCCTTTAATCGCATCGACTTGCCACGGATGAATAGGAACCAGTGAAAATTCACTCCAGTCTTTTCCATGCTTTGCCAATCGTTGTGTCAGAACAGAAAATATCTCTTCTCCCAGTTCATTTACCCAAAAAGCGTTATCGTCAGCCGGGAAATTACGTTCAACGTTACTGGATTTGATCGCCAGCCAATTCAGCTGAAAGGTATTCGCCGCTTCTGGTCCATACTGAATATGGTCCATTAACGTAAAGCCGGTACGAGCTTTAAAACTTGGATGATATAAATGGCCTTCGGTAATCGCCGCTTCCAGCTCAGCAAAATTCAGCTGACGCCGCGGCTTCAGATGATGGTCTAAATGATTGGTATTCCAACGACACAAAGCAATTGTTTGCATCAGCTCACCAAGCAAACGCATTTTAGTATCCGAACCGGTATCCAGCTGCGCGATTAACTCCTGAATACGCACTTCTCGATAATGGTTATTATCGGCAATTTCGATTGACCCATCTGCAATGCGAATGCGTTCAAAAATACGGCGTGCACCCAAACAGCGAAATTCAGTACCGGATAAAGTAAAGGTATATATGCTGTCGAATACTGCGTCGAAGTTGCAGTATTCATTTTCCAGCATGGCTCGGCTATCAACCTGAAAACTAACGATTTCTTCATACAACAATGCTTCAACAAACTGGCGGATTACACGCTGCTCTTCAGCATCTGCTTTCGCAGGTGCCTCAATATAGGGAGCATGGTCCTCGCAAAACTGCTCTGCAACCCGGGCAAGAATTTTTTGCGTATCGAAATCAGCTATAGACTGCACTGCGTCCATCCTTATTTCCTGTGGCGAAACTTTTGTGAAAATCAGATGTTGAGAACAGCGGGTTTTCGATTGTCGAATACACGGCGTGCTCCATTCCTTCCTGTAACTCGTCGATATTATTAACGCGGGCTAACAAGTTAGTTTTAAAATCCAGTCGTTCGCTGGTGAGGATGTAGTCAATGAAGCGTTTCCCCACCCCTTGCATATTGGCCTGCAAAGCAGACAGATGCTGACGACAACGATCAATCAGAGTCTCTTCATCTAGTAAACCATCCGCCCCGAGGCGATAGATCACTGCAAATAATTGATTGACGAATACGTAGTAGGAGATAGCGGTAAAGATTTTTTCATCATCATAGAAAATATTGGTCAGCCGCAGATTAGCTCCCACATCCGCCAGTTCCTCCTTAAAATGCTCCGACAAATAGAAACCCTGATTGTCACGATAGTAATAACAGCTGGGATACCCCTCAGAAACATCCAGGAGGCTATTTTGCTGATGGGCCTCCAATGCAATGCCATAGCCGTCATACAATGACAAAATAGATTCAACGGCACAGTGCCAGTATCGATCAAACCAATCCAATGCCACCTGTTCTTCTGAACGACACTCTTTTTCAGCCAGCCCGGACACTAAATCTTTTAATAAACTTGTACCCTCAGACCCATTAGCATCTGGTATCGGATCCTGTGCTAATGTCAAAACTGAACACACGCCCCTGCCTTTATCATTCGCAAACAGATTGCGGCGCAGTACCACCTCAAAACCGGAGTCAGCCTCATGATTATCAGGATGATTAATCGTGATATAGGCCGGGTCATCGACAACTTTAAATTGCGGATTATTTTTTAGAAAGCCAATGTGATGCAGGTAGCGCTCTACGACCATGCCATCCTCTAATTCCCGGCGCTTATTCAAGCGTAACGAGTTGGTTATTTTCACCGGGATTGATAGCTTAACCATCCACTCAGATGATTCATTAAATACGGTTCGCACCGATGACGTTGCAGTATATTCAGCACCGGTTTCACCCAGATATTCGAGAGCTCCCTGGTTAATCAGACCTTTAACCCAACTCTGAGTTAATAGGTTATGGGCCTGAAGCGGATGCACCGGAATCAGTACATGCCCTGGACGCAGATCCAGCTGATCGTAACGACTCACTTCCGAATGAATAATGTCGCTGGTCTTTTCGGTTAGCGACGAACCTTGTTTGATCAGTGACTGATCTGCAGAAAAATAATGCAGCTTAAAACGACCACATAATTCTGGCGAATACAAACCCTGCTGCCAGAATGCAATCCCCTGCTGACTCTTGGGCGTTGGATGTAACCAGTGGCCATATAAGATGGACTGCTCGGATTCAATGAAGTCGGTACTATGTAATGACACATCTCCGGCACGCTCATTGAGAAAATGCGCCATTGCCTGATAACTGCCCAGCAACCGGCCCAGTAATTCCATCTCATTTAGCTTGACCGAATCGTCAGCCTCAACAGCTGCCACCGAAATATCATTCTGGCGTTTATAAATCTGACGGGTAAAAGCAATCAACAGATACATCAGATCGGCGTTTTGCCAGCAACTACAGCCCTCACCAGAAAAATCCGTGCGAACATACACACCGTGAAAATGATGCCTACCTACTTTCGATTTATAGGCAACATCCATGACAACCCGTTGATGGCTATCCGATAAGAACAATTCAACGACCTGATTTCCTTTAAGGTCGAAAGGAAAGTCGGAACAGAGTAAGAACTGCTTGCTGTCACTCCAGACACCAGAGTCAATTTCGCGCAAATACGCATTCACAAATGCGTTAAAGGAGGCGTATTCAGCAATCGTGCTTGCTGCAAATTTCATAGGAAACCTGGTTCAGTCGAACTTGATTTTGGCGCATTATACACACCTAATGAGATTGTTTCTCATTATTATTATATTTTTCTTTATGTTTATTATTTTAAAGGGTTTTTTGGTAGGCAACTGGGAGGTGACGCGTGAATAGCGCCACAAGTCGTAGGCTTATTGTGACGAGAAATACCCATCAATCAGACGATAAACCAGACAAAAAGTCTGGCTTAGGCTCATTAACTAAAGGCTCATTCTCATGACATGAACCGCAGGTCGTTGATAAATATAGAAAACGAATGCGAACAAGAACGCCAATGCTTCCGCAACCGGTACGGCATAAAGAAACCCGATACCCGGCAATAGCAGACTTAGCAGCAAAACAAAGCCAATTGGCAAAATTAAGGAACGCAGTGTGGCGACAATGGTTGAATACAGCGCCTGCTCTGCCGATGTTAAATACGCACAAATCAGCACGTTAAAGCCGTTAAATAAGAAGATGGGCCAAATGATATGTAAAAAGTCTTGGGTTAATTGCTGCGCCTGATGAGCATCCTCCTCCAGGAAAAAGCCGACAATGTGGTCTTCAAAAACAAACAGCATAGCCACTAAAGCAACACTTAATACCGTGATCGAAATTGAGGCTATAGCCATGAGTCCTTTCACACGATCGATCCGTCGGGCACCAAAGTTTTGCCCTAACAACACATGCATCGCATCAACGATGCCGTAGTACACCATCAGGCTGATATAAATCAGGTAATTCACCACACTGAATGCAGCAATACCTTCAACACCACTCTCGCGACTGATCACCCAGTGAAAAACCAGAATTACCAGGCCTATTGAGAACTCATTAATAAACTCAGAAAAACCGTTAAACGCACTGAAACTCAGCTCTTTCAGATCAAATTTCGGTAGAAATAAGCTGAGATTGTTACTACCCGAGAAGAAGTAAGTCGAGATATAGACCAGCTGTATGGTCTGCGCAATCAGAGTCGCCCAAGCCGCACCCTCAATTCCCCAGCCAAGCTGACCAATAAATATTGCGTCCAGTGCAACATTAATAAACGCACCCAACATTAACGCACGCATACCCAACTCAGGATTATTGTCTGCACGTATAAAGTAATACATCACCAGACAACTCAGCTGCATGATGGTGGCAAAACAAAAAACCTCGAAATAACTTTGCATTAGCGGGTATATCGACGGGTCGGCGCCCAAGGCTAAAAACAGATACTCACTAAAAATCAGCGCCATCGGCGTAATAAGCAATATGATTGCCAAAACGGATAACAACACCTGACTGAATAACGACGATGCTGCCTGATATTTTTTCTCACCAATGTAGATGCTGGCTTTTACTGAACCGCCGACCGCAAGCATCAACGCAATACCGAACAGTAACGCAAAATAAGGCATTAACAGGTTCACTGCCGCCAATGCATCCGCACCCAGATAATTACCCACAAAGAAACCATCCACCACACTGGCAGTGGATATAGCCAGCAAACTCAGAGTAGAAGGAATGACGAAACGGAAAAAGGTTGTGACGATGGGTCCGTTATCAGGCGAAGTAGCGTGTGACATCTGGCTTAGTAACTCTCAACTCAAGTCGTGGTTATTAATTGGCAGTGCTGGGCTTGCGTATTTTGGCGTAAACCAGACCATGGATTTATTTGTACGTCTGATGCACACACGGCACGGTTGGTTTTCACCGACAGTGCCAGGCTATGATCGTCACCAAGTTGGTAAAGTGCAGAAAAGGCTGTTTTTTCTGAAACACTTATGTCATGGCAGTCTGAGGATAGTTCCAGCCGCAATGGGTTCTGATCAGAAAAGTAAAAAGACACCTTACGCAACGGAACTCGTAACCCCAAACCTTCAGCCTTAAGGAACGATTCCTTTAACGTCCACAATTGCACAATGCGCTGAGCCTGCTGCTGAACAGGCAGCGATTGCAATAATCTGACCTCGCTATCAGCAAAGTAGCGCTCTGCCAATGCCAAGCTGAATACAGACCGGGAGACAGACTCAATATCAACCCCTGCTGCACCCGCATCACTGATTACCACCACAACCATGTCTTCGCTGTGTGACAGATTGAAGTGGATATTTAAATGTGAAAACAGGGGGCCGAGGTGCGGCTTCCCCTGGGTATCCACCGTAAGCTGCCACTGCTGTGGCAAATATTCCGGGTAATGCTGCGACAACTGATAACGCAACATTCCCCTGGCCAATAAATACTGATCAGCCTGCTGTGGTTGCCCGAATTGCGCCAACCGCTGCAGCTCCGACGGACTCAGCCAAGTACTTATCTGCCTCCGGAGCCACAGATCCTCAAGCATATTAATGTTGGCATAATTCAGCTGAACGAGCGGCCCTGACAGCACAGAATAACTACCGCACTAACAATCAGACTAAATCAAAGCCTGGCTCTTCAATGACCTGCCACGGCAAACCGTGCTTGTTCATATCCTCCATAAATGGATCAGGATCAAGCTGTTCTATATTCCAGACACCGTCTTCCATCCACTTACCTTCAACCATCATTTTTGCACCAATCATGGCAGGGACGCCGGTTGTGTAGGAGATCGCCTGAGACTGAACCTCGCCATAACAATCCTGATGGTCTTTCACGTTATAGACATAAACCGTGCGCTCTTTGCCATCTTTGATACCACGAACCACACAGCCGATACAGGTTTTGCCTTTGGTACGCGGACCCAGCGTGGAAGGATCAGGTAATAATTGTTTCAGAAACTGAATAGGTACAATTTCCTGGCCATTAAAATTAACCGGCTCGATACCCGTCATACCAACATTACCCAACACCTCCAGGTGTTTAAGGTAACTTTCACCAAAACTCATCCAGAACTGCGCACGCTTCAGCGTCGGGTAGTTTTTGGTTAACGATTCCAGCTCCTCGTGATACATACGATAGATATTGTAAGTACCGACACCGTCAGGACAGGTGAATTCCTGCTTGGTCGACATAGCAGGCGTTTCGACAAATGCACCGCCCTCCCAGTGACGACATTCTGCGGTGACTTCGCGAATATTAATTTCTGGATTGAAATTGGTTGCAAACGGATAGCCATGATCGCCGCCATTCACATCAATAATGTCGAGATAATGAATCTCATCGAAATAATGTTTCGCTGCATAAGCGGTGAACATATTGGTTGCGCCGGGATCAAACCCAGACCCCAGTAACGCCATCAGACCCGCTTGTTTGAACTTATCCTGATACTCCCACTGCCATTTATATTCGAATTTTGCAGTATCCAGTGGCTCATAGTTTGCAGTATCGAGATAATGAACTTTCATTTCCAGACAAGCGTCCATGATGGTTAAATCCTGATACGGCAACGCCACGTTAATCACCATAAATGGCTTGTGCTTATCAAACAAACGCACCAGGTCGGCAACACTGTCGGCATCAACCTGTTCGGTTGTAATATCGCGGTTATAGTTTGCTTTAACCTGACTGGCAATAGCATCACACTTACTCTTGGTACGACTGGCCAGAACGATGTCACTGAATACTTCTGGCTGCTGAGCACATTTGTGTGCGACGACCTGGCCAACCCCACCAGCGCCAATAATAATTACTTTTTTCACAATAGAATCCTCTGAACGATTAAAGCAAATGGTCTTTTTCGTAATAGGTGTAGCCTTGCATACTGGCATTGAAGGTGTTCATCATTTGTTGGCGTTCACGGGCAGTAATGCGACCTTCATTTACTGCGGCCTCGAGTTTATTGCGATAACGCAACTTCATTTCCCACGGCTGGTACTCAACGTACCCCAAAACGTCCTCGATGGTATCGCCATGAATCTCTTTAACAAATTCATAACCACCGTCTTCGCGCAGACGAATACTGGCCACGTTGGTATCGCCAAATAAATTGTGTAAATCCCCCAGAGTTTCCTGATAGGCACCTACCAGAAAAACACCCAGGTAGTATTCTTCTGAATCCTTCAGCGAATGCAGCGGCAACGTTGAATCGTATTCACGATCAGTGGCAATAAAACGGTCAATCTTACCATCACAGTCACAGGTAATATCGGCCAGCACAGCACGACGATCCGGCGCTTCGTGTAACCGATGAACCGGCATTACCGGAAACATCTGATCAATTGCCCAGCTATCTGGTAATGACTGGAACAAACTGAAGTTACCGTAATAAATATCGGCTAACGATTCGTCAAACCCTTCGAGTTCTTTCGGGATCTGATCCATTTCAGACAGCATTGATCTGACTTCATGCAACACCTGCAAAAACAAGTTTTCAGCCTCTGCCCGGGTACGCAGACCGATCTGACCACGCTTAAATAACTCCCGCACCTCATCGCGATAATAGTGAGCGTCGTTAAAACACTCCTGCAAACGCGCAGGCTTTAAATACTCGAAAATGCTACGCATATTGTCGAGCAACTCATGACTGACATCGCACGAGTTTTTTATTTCAATCGGCTCAAAACGTGTCACGTCCAGAATGTTGAACAACAGAATGGATGAGTAAGCGACAGTCGCGCGACCAGATTCCGTAACAATCGTAGGGTGATCAATATCGTAGGCATCCAGTGTTGACATAATGGTCTCCACCACGTCTTCACAATATTCATCAAGGGAGTAATTCCGGCTTTGACTTTCCTGAGAGTGCGCACCCGTGTAATCCACTGCCAACCCACCGCCGAGGTCGATGTAATTCATGGCGGCACCTTCACGGCATAAGTCGGCGTAATAGCGGCACGCTTCATTTACACCACCACGAATATCGCGGATATTCGGAATTTGTGAACCCAGGTGGCAATGCAGGAGCTGCAAACAATGCAGCATGTCGTTGTCCTTTAATACATCCACAACCTGAATAATCTGACTGGCGGATAACCCAAAGACACTGCGATCGCCACTGGTGGAGTTCCAGTGACCCCCTACTTTCGACGTCATTTTGGCACGAACACCAATGAGCGGCTCGATACCTAAAGCCTTGCTGCGCTCAATAATGATCGGCAGTTCAGCCAACGCCTCAATCACCACAAAACAACGGGTACCCAGCCTGACCGCCTGCAGTGCCAGGTCGACAAATTCCTGATCTTTATACCCGTTGCAAATCAACATCTGATCACTGCTGTTATCCAGGGTAGATAACGCTGCAATCATCTCTGGCTTACTGCCCACCTCAAAACCATGACTGTAGCCCACGCCAAACTGCGCAACCTCTTCAACGATTTGCGCTTGTTGGTTCACTTTGATGGGGAAAACACCGCGGTACTTGCCCTGGTACCCAAGTCGATCGATGATTTTATTGAATGAGTTATTAAGCTTACTAATGCTATGGTCAATGATGTTTTCGATGCGCAACAATGCTGGCATGTGCAGGTCGCGATCACGCAATCCTTCAATCACCTCTAAAAGAGACAACCCGGAAGCGCTATCACACGATGGATTCTTAATGACAACCTCGCCGCTTGGGTTAATATCAAAGTACCCATTACTCCAGTTTTCAATGCCATAGGCGCTTTTTGCACCGTCGATTGTCCAACCGGTCTGCCGATCTATCTTCACGTTAACACCCGTTCAAGTCGCCACATTGTCATTCGCTGAGATTGTCATTCGCTGAGGCTGCTACAAATACCGAGGCAATACCGAACATCGCCTGTCCTGCAAGAACAGCCTACCGCTAAAGAATGGCGGATAATAATGATTTACATTTAGATTATCTAGCTATGGATGAAAATTCTTCGGTAATCGCAGGCGATACAACAATGTCTGCATTCTCAAATTAGTTGCAATTGATAAGCATTATTACCTATGAAATAATCCGACGCCTTCACTGAGGCGGTAGTTTGCGGCTCCTTAATCCGCACACGCTGGCTTAATAAATTTTCTCATGAGAGTGACGACACTATGACTGCCTCCTTGACAGAGAACAGCCAAACACTAGCTACTGATAATACAAGAATCAAAGTCCTCGATTTCTACCGCGGAATCTGGGTTATGTTTATGCCAGCAATGCACTTTTTTTACTTCTATGGCGAACCTAACTTCACTGACACGGTAATTGGCTCGTCGTTTGAATTGTTAACACTCTGGACGACTGCCGTTATCTATCTATCCTCTCTGCTCATTCTGCTGACTCCGAATGCAACAGGTGCGCAACATATTCAGCGCATATTATTTCTTTTCTTTGGTGGCTACGCCTTGATACTCGGCTGCGTACACGGGCTGGGCGTGCAGCTTGGCATTACCCACGAGATAGTGATTGGTAGCGTCTGTTGCTTCATCTTTCTGATGGGTATTTTTATTGGCCTGGCCGGCAACAAGAGTTTGTCATTATCGATTAAACGAGGCGCAATGCTGTTTTTAGCTGGCTACGCCCTGAATTTTTTCCGCAGCTCGCTGCCCATGTGGCTTTCCCTGGAAGTTGGTTTGATCAACGAAGAAGATTTGGGTATCGACAATCCACTCAGAGAGTTCCTGGTGGTTGATATTTTACAATTTGCCGGTATTGCTTTTATTGTCTGCAGCCTGCTGCGCCACTACCTTCCTGGTCCTCAATATTGGCTGCTCATCGCACTGGCGATTACATTCACCTCACCCTATGTCTGGGATGTTGATTCAGATAATTTTTTGGTGAACGAGTTATTAAGACTGCTGGCAGGCAATGTCTCTGAAGGAACATTTTTCCCACAACTTCCTTGGTTGGCTTATGCGATTTCGGGTATGGCGTTCGGTCACTGGCTGAAACAAGCCGATGATTTAAATGAATTTTTAAGGAAGTCGGTACCCTACAGTCTTGTCACCATAGCGATTGGTGTTGGTATTATTCTTACAGATACTAGCTACCATATCGGAGAGTCGATGCGTCCGGGTCCTGGCGCTGTTATTGCCTTTGGTGGTTTCACTGTTCTGTCCATCTTCTTATTTCAGTCGATTGTCGTGAAAGTGCCTCATAATGCGGTATTCAACTTCTGGTACACCTGGAGCAAGCACATCACCACGATATACGTAGTTCACTGGTTAATTATTGGCTGGGGGCTCATGTATTTTGGTTTCAGAACGCTCAACGGCGTGGAATATTTAGTCATTTTATTTGCGCTTTATATACTGACCCACTTCCTGTCCACAGGTCGGATTAAATTTAAACCCAACTTGAAAACACAATAGCGCATAAGGGTATTGCTATGACGTTCCGTTTGCCGCCAGAATGGTATCCACAGGATGCAGTGATGCTTACCTGGCCCCATAGCAATACCGACTGGTCGCCCTATCTCAACGAGGTCGAACCGGTATATGTTGAAATCGCACATCAAGTATTAAAACGACAGTCGTTACTGGTCATCTGCCATAGCGATGAAGTCCAAGCCCATGTGCAGACACTGTTGCAAGCGGCCGACATCGATACCGGCAAGCTCTATACCTTTGTTATTCCCTGTAACGATACCTGGGCCAGAGACCATGGCCCTATCACATTAGTCAACGCCAAACAGCAAACTCTGTCGCTGGATTTTATTTTTAATGGCTGGGGCAACAAATACGACTCACCGTTGGATAATGCGATCAATAAGTGCCTACTGCAGCAGCCGACCATACACGCTGCATATAAAGCGGTTGACCTGGTATTAGAGGGCGGAGGGGTCGAAGTGGATGGTCAGGGTCACCTACTGACCACAGAAAATTGCTTATTAAATCCGAATCGCAATCCGGGCGTTACGCGCGAGCACATCGAGCTGTTGCTTAATCAACTATTTGGTTCAAAAAAAGTCTTGTGGTTGCAACATGGCAGTCTTGAGGGCGATGACACCGATTCCCATATTGACACCCTTGCCCGTTTTGCGCCGGACAATAACCTTGTTTATGTTCAGTGCCTGGATCAACACGACCCACACTTCAATGAACTACAACAGATGGAACGCGAGCTGAAAGCACTGCGGCGTCATGATGGTCAGCCATTTACGCTGGTGCCGCTGCCAATGCCGACGGCATGTTTTAATCAACAGGGTGAGCGCTTACCGGCAACTTATGCTAATTTCCTGATCATTAATGACGCAGTGCTGGTGCCCACCTACCGCCAGCCTGAGCTGGACAATCATGCTCTGCAACAAGTACAGCTTGCTTTCCCACAACACGATATTATTGCCGTCGACTGCCTGCCATTGATTGCGCAATTCGGCAGCCTGCATTGCATTACAATGCAACTACCCCAAGGGTTTTTAGCTTAGGTTTTCTACATGACAAAGACACTCAAAACCGCACTGATTCAACAAAGTAACAGTCACGATATGGCCAATAACTTTGCCAGCAGCATTCAGGCCATTCGACAGGCTGCAGAAGCAGGCGCAAAACTCATTGTACTGCAGGAGTTGCATCGTTCGTTGTATTTCTGCCAGCAGGAAGACGTGGATGTGTTTGACCTGGCGGAAACCATTCCCGGCCCGTCCACCGATTCACTTGGCGAATTGGCAAAATCGCTGGATGTGGTAATTGTCGCCTCGTTATTCGAAAAGCGCGCTGCGGGCCTGTACCACAACACCGCTGTCGTACTCGACAGTGATGGCAGCATTGCTGGTAAATACCGCAAGATGCACATTCCGGACGACCCGGGTTTCTACGAGAAGTTTTACTTTACCCCCGGCGATATGGGTTTCGAACCCATTCAGACCCGTGTTGGAAAATTAGGCGTATTAGTGTGCTGGGATCAGTGGTTTCCGGAGGCCGCGCGATTAATGGCGCTGGCCGGAGCCGAAGTATTGATCTACCCCACGGCGATTGGTTGGGACCCTCGCGATGACCAAGCTGAGCAACGCCGTCAGCTGGATGCCTGGGTAATCAGTCAGCGCGCTCATGCGGTAGCCAATGGGGTTCCGGTATTGAGTTGCAACCGGGTTGGCCATGAAGCCGATCCTGGCCCTGCTGGTGAGATTGATAAAGCAGGACCCGGTATTAATTTCTGGGGGCACAGTTTTATTACCGGACCCCAGGGTGAGTTTTTAGCAGTAGCCAGTGAAAATAAAGAAGAAATTCTGTACGCCGATATCGATCTGAATCACGGTGAAAATGTGCGTCGTATCTGGCCGTTTATGCGCGACCGTCGCATCGACCACTACCAGGATTTATTAAAAATTTATCGTGACTAACCTCATCACACCCTCTTAAAACCCTAAAACTATCTAAGGCCGGACTTTATGCCCAGTGATCTCCCTTATCGGTTAACGGTAAAAAAAAGTCAGAGTATAACGCCCAATATGCGCCGTGTTACGTTAACCGGCGATGACCTGGCTGAGTTTCCTGAGGGTTGCGAGGGTGGCTACGTAAAACTGCTATTCCCGTGTGCTGGTGAAACTAAGCTACCTTCGCCGGAAGCGGTTGATGCTGGCGCACCGGTTATCATGCGCACTTATACCGTACGCTACTTCAACAAAAGCGATTTAACGCTCGATATTGACCTGGTATTACATGGCCAATCCGAGGCGAGCCCGGATCATCCATCACACTCTGGTCCCGCCTCTGGTTGGGCAGCACGCACACAGGCCGGTGACCACATGTTGATGTACGGCCCGGGTAAGGTGAAATTTGCCCAGACCGATGCCGACTGGTTTTTATTTGCTGGCGATATGACCGCGCTGCCCGCCATCAGTTGTCAGCTTGAGCAGTTACCCACAAATGCCCGGGGTTATGCTGTCATCGAAATTAACTCAGACCAGGACCAGCAAGACCTGAAAAAGCCCGAGGGCATTAAAATTATCTGGGCGGTTAATTCACATCCCGATAGCGAGAACACGGTATTGAGTGATGCAGTAAAAGCCTTACCCTGGTTATCCGGCCATGTGGCAATTTGGGCGGCGTGTGAATTCAGTAATATGCGGTTATTACGCAGCTACTTCAAAACAGAGAAACACGTTAACCGCGACCAGATATATGTCAGCAGTTACTGGAAAATGGGACAAACGGAAGACAAACACAAGATCACAAAAAAACAGGATGCGATGGCTGAAGGTTAGTACCTGTCGCAGCCTGTCAGTAATCAATAAAAAGCCCCATTCAAACGTTTGAACGGGGCTTTTTATATTTACTGATACTAATCCGGAAATTCCGTCATTGTGCCTGAGCTGACGCAGTATCTTCATTATCCGGCTTATCACGAAGAAACGGCTGACGTTGCCAGTAATATAAGCTGCGCCATAACCATTCAACCGGCCCGTAATGATATTTTTCCATCAACACCTGGCCCAACGATAGCTGAATAGTCCAAACCAGTATAACGACCAGCATCTGTTGTAAAAAGTCGATCTCTGCTGCTCTGATATTGAAGAGTATCGGGTAAAAAAGAACAACGGCAATCAGTGTTTGTAACAGGTAGTGCGTTAACGCGGCACGACCAATGGCTTGCAATCTTAACTGCAACCATAACAACGTATTTGATCGGTTCCATAAGATAATAATGCCGATATAAGCCATGGCCTGAAGAATCGCAGCCAGACTGTTCAGATCGAGATAAATGCCGTAAGCACTATCGAGTACCAGTGCCATTCCTTGTAAAAACAGCCCGGCGAATAAACCACAAATTGCCCAGGTGCGATAAACATGCCGAGAGGAATTTCCCGTTATAAAGCCAGTTTTATACAGCGCCATGCCCAACAGCATATTCGCCACCGACATACTGAAATATTTAATCGTTTTCAGCTCATCAAAGCTCAGTCCGGTGCTGGCCGTCACCGCTGCCTGAGTGGCGTCGTCATAATAATGTCCAGCCAATGCCGGACCGATGTAACCGATGCACAACACATACAAAGGCAGACTCAGAGTCACTAATACCGGAGCAGATAGCCGACGTAATGGATACAACAAAAATCCCGCTACGGCATACACAAATAAGATGTCACCGTACCAAAGGGTAAGATGCAAACCGCCAATGACCATCAGCCAGAAATTGCGACGATAAAACACAGCCAGAACATTGCTGTTTTTCTGATCAAGTTTTTCAGTAATTAAAATAATGCTGGCACCGAATAAAAACGAAAACAGTGTCATCATCTTTTGTGAAAACAAGGCGTAGACCAACGAATAACTGGTCAACATCACGTGGCCATAAATAAAACTGCCTAAACCATTTTCCATCGTCGGAAAAAATGTGCCTATCTGACGATAAAATTCGATTTGTCCGGTCTCAGAGTAGGCAAATAAGGTGACATTAATGACAAAGATTCCGAGCAGAGCGACACCCCGGATCAAATCCAGCTGAACCACTCTCATTGATCAGCCCTCATTACAAAAAAAATCATTGAAACAACCTCATTCTTATACTCCTTGTAGCCTTATGGTGTGATGTTGACGCTAGCGTTTTTTATTTAATCGTTGCGATTCAAACAAAAAAACAGCAGTAATTGATAATCATTATTATTAATACGGCAATCAGTTATGTCAACGGCGTACACGATACAGATGGCCGATTTTCACCCGAACGAACGACCCCGCGACCAAACTTTTCAGCGAAAGCATCTACACTCAAAGCATGAGTATACAAACGCCTTCGGCACAACAAATTCACCAATGGCAAGCCCACTTTCTTGCGCTCAATGACGCCAGGCTGGAGAGCGCCCGCAGTTTAATGTCTCACCGCCAGCGAGTGGTGCTTGATGTATTGCCGTTGCTGCTTCACCTCAACCACCAGCAACTCCCTGGATTTGTGTCACGGGATACGCCTTGTGGTATCGAACATTTTCAGCCCAGCCAGCAACAAGTTCAGACTCTTCAGAGTATCGCCCGCGGTGTTAATCCCCCCAGAGGGTTTTCCGAAAAACACATTCAGGGCCTGTATCTGATGGGGAGTCTCGGGTCGCTGGCGCAATCGCGCTCCAGTGATCTGGATGTCTGGTTGTGCCACGATGAAACAATGTCTCAATCACAACTGGCATCCCTGCAGCAGAAATGCGAACACATTGAACGCTGGGCTGAATCGCAGAATGTTGAGCTGCATTTTTTTCTGATGAATCTCAGCGATTTCCGGCAAGGCCAGAGTCGCTCCACCGGCGGTGAGGACTGCGGCAGTAGTCAGCATCTGCTGTTACTCGACGAGTTTTATCGCAGTGCATTGTGGCTGGCAGGCAGTCAGCCTTCCTGGTGGCTGATTCCTCTGAATCAGGAATCCCGCAGTGAACCATATTGGCAAGCCCTGCTCGACGAGCACAAAGTCCACGCCGGACATTGGTTGCACTTCGGTCAGATCGGTACTATCCCTGCCGCTGAATTTGTTGGCGCCGGTTTATGGCAATTAAATAAAGGCTTGAGTAATCCGTATAAAGCACTGCTGAAGTTATTACTCACACGTCATTACGCCAGTCAGTATCCCAACATTCGCCCACTATGCTGGGACCTGAAGCAGCGGGTACACGCCGGTGACACCGAAGTTGAACACTGTGATGCCTACTTACTGATGCTGCAACGGGTCAGTGAGCAGCTGGATCAGGAAGGTAACCCGCAACGCATTCAACTGGCGCGACGGGCGTTTTATTACAAAGCTCAGTTACCGCTGTCGAATCTCAGTAATAACCAACGCAAAAGCTGGCGGGCAAAATCTTTCAGTAAACTATGCAATCATTGGCAGTGGCAGCCCGACGATTTTCTTGAATTGGATCAACGTCAACAGTGGCCAGTGGTACGGGTCAACAAAGAACGTAATGCCCTGATCAGTGAAATGCTGTCGAGCTACCGCTTTCTGGCCGGATTCAGTCAGAAGTATGCGCCCAAACTGCACATCAAACCCGCCGATCTGAGATTGTTAGGTAATCGGCTGTACGCCGCCTTCGATGCCAAACCCGGTAAAGTGATGGATATTAATCCGGGCATCTGCCATGGGCTGGAGCAGGATAAAATCACCCTGCGACTCACTCCGAATAAAGTCTGGCAGCTGATACCCGGTAGCTGGAATAAAAATACCCAAGACACCCATCAGGTACTGAAGCAGTCTCCAAGCCTGATCGAGCTGCTGTTTTTTGCTCAGTACAATGGGTTGTTGGCCAACCACACCCAGATTGCATTGTTCCCAAGCCATAACCCGGTCAGCCAGTACGAACTGAAAGAGCTGTTGCAGGTAGTACGCTCTCAAACCGTCCGTAACGCAGATAATGCGGCATTAGTTCATCCGCCCAAACCTCTGCAGTGGAAGCTGTTCATCAATGTTGGTATCGATCCGCAGCACAAACTCAGCCGTCGTGGCATGCAAAAAATCAGTAATCGCGACGATGCACTTGGTTACAGTGCAATTCGTGAAAATCTAATCCTGACGCTCGACCTGTTTACCCGCAACAGCTGGGGGGAGTGGCATATCGAACGCTTTGATGGCCACGCAGCTATGCTGCAATGTTTGCAGCATTTATTGCGTTACCTGCCCTTATCTCAACCGCAATCACAATGGCCGGAAATATCCTGCCATTGTCATTGTGCCAGTCGCGCCAGCGCCATTCGCATGCGTGCCGAACAACTGATTGGTAATACCTTCAAACATTTCAGCGACCATCCACGGCAGCCGTATTTAATCGAAGCATCGGAACAATATTACTTATTACACAGCCAGCGCGAGGGCATAAAGCTTCAAAGCGCAGCAAACGTCAGCCAACTGCTGCATCTGCTGCAGCAACCGCGTGATTTTTTTGCTCCCTGCACCCTGGATTCTGCGGCCTTATTACAAAGTCCGCTGCGCTTGATTTATCAGCGTGCCCGAGCCGGGGTGTGGCAGTTATTTTACTGGAAAAAAGATGAACAGTTCTTTTTCTATTTACTGGATGACAGAGGCGCGTTACTGCACCAGCAATGGTCTGAGGCGGATGGGAAACACCGGTTGATTGCTGCGATTCGGTTCTTACGCCAACTCGATCAGCGTTGGCTGGCTCAGCTGCCGGGCAGCAAAGTGCGCCAGCAACAACGGAATATTTTATTGTTCGAAATACGACAGAAAGAGCAATCGTTCGATCTGGAACTGGTGCGGCGTAAGTTGCCGCAACTCAGCCAGCAGAGCAACAGCATCGATCTCAGTGCCGTTATCGATGATCATCAACAAACCACGCTATACTGCAACAGTCAGGAGTTCAGTATCTGGCAGTTTGGTGATGACCTGTACAAAGCAGTGGCTGAAGAAGTGGTCGCCATCCGCCGGCAGGGCGATCACTACCCTTGCCACCTTAGTGATTTATCCTTACCTGATAATAATCAACAGGTCATCGAACATCTGCTGGCGCGACAGACCATCGAAAAGCGCATCAATCAGGCTGTGTCGCTGGCCTGAGGCCAGCCCACAGCGGCAGACATGTGTCTGCGAACCCCGTATAATGCCCGCCATCTTTTATCTTCTGCTTGTGTGGAATTGTTTATGTCCCGGAATTTAATGCAGACAGCACTGCGCGCCCTGCTCGCCAGCCTGATTCTGATTGGCGGCTTATCGGCCTGTGGCCAGAAAGGCCCGCTGTATCTGCCCGAAGACCGGCCTCAAGAAACCACAAGCTCAGCAACGGAATCGAACTCCTGATGTCAGTCTTCAGCTACCAGAATGGTGAACTCCACGCCGAACAGGTTTCCTTACGCGCCGCTGCCGAACACTTCGGTACGCCGCTGTATGTTTATTCCCGTGCTGCCTTTGAGCAACACTTTAACGCCTACACCGAGGCGCTCGGCGATTGGCCACACCTGGTATGTTACGCGGTAAAAGCCAATTCCAATCTGGCAGTCTTAAACGTACTGGCTAAACAGGGCGCCGGTTTCGATATTGTCAGCCTGGGTGAACTGGAACGTGTATTAGCCGCCGGTGGCGACGCCAGCAAAGTCGTATTTTCCGGTGTCGGCAAGCAAGCAGCAGAGATGCAGCGTGCACTGGAGGTGGGTGTTTATTGCTTTAACGTCGAGTCCGAAGCTGAACTGGAACGTCTGAGTGACGTTGCCAGTCGTATCGGCCAAACCGCTCACGTTTCTCTGCGTGTGAACCCGGACGTTGATGCCCAGACACACCCATATATTTCGACCGGTTTAAAAGATAACAAGTTCGGCATCGATATTAACGAAGCGCCACGGGTTTACGCCAAAGCCAAAGATTTACCGGGCTTGGATATCAAAGGCGTAGATTGTCACATCGGTAGCCAGCTGACAGAAATTTCTCCATTTATGGATGCCTTGGATCGCGTTCTGACTTTGGTCGATAACCTGGCAGAACAAGGCATCAATATTGAACACTTGGACCTGGGTGGCGGTTTAGGGGTTACCTACCGCGATGAAACACCAGCCAGTGCCGGTGATTACATCACTGCGATAAAAAACCGTTTGGCCGAACGTGCAGATGGCGGCAAACAGTTCAAACTGATTTTTGAGCCGGGTCGGTCGGTTGCGGCAAACGCCGGTGTCTTTTTAACTCAGGTGGAATACCTGAAGTTAAACGATCACAAAAACTTCGCCATTATTGATGGTGCGATGAACGATTTGATCCGCCCATCGCTGTACAGTGCATGGCAGGATATTAAACCGCTGACGGAAACCTCCGAAGCACCGATACGCCGCTATGACCTGGTAGGTCCGGTGTGTGAAACCGGTGATTTCCTGGGTAAAGATCGCGAATTACCCTTAGCTGCTGGCGATCTGGTTGCAGTCATGTCGGCCGGTGCCTACGGTTTTGTGATGGCGTCGAACTACAACAGCCGCGGTCGCCCGGCGGAAGTGATGGTTGATGGTGATCAGCTGCACCTGGTGCGCAAGCGCGAAACCATCGAAGAGTTATTCGCCGGCGAACAACTGATCGCAGAATAAGGCGCAGTTTTTAAGGGCAATAAATAGATATGTGGCTTAAATTCAGCAAAATGCACGGCCTGGGCAATGACTTTGTGGTGATCGATCTGGTCACCCAAACCGGTCATATCCGTTCAGAGCGGGTGCGCGAATTATCCGACCGAAATTTCGGCGTTGGTTTTGATCAGCTGTTGATTGTTGAGCAACCAAGCCGTCCGGATGTCGATTTTAAATACCGGATTTTTAACGCCGATGGCAGTGAAGTAGAAAACTGTGGTAACGGCGCCCGTTGTTTCGCTCGTTTTGTTTACGATCAGCGTTTAACCGGTAAACGCGACATTCGTGTGGAAACCGCCAACGGCTTAATGGAATTACACCTCACCGATGACAATCAGGTAGTGGTGGATATGGGCGAGCCGACCCTGATTCCGAATTTAATACCGTTTCGTGCCACAGAATACGCGCCAGAATACACCATCGACGGCGGAGAAATTGGCCAGGTTTCATTAGGTGCTGTGTCCATGGGTAACCCTCATGGTGTGGTACGGGTTGATGACGTCGATACCGCACCCGTGGAGCACTGGGGTCCGATTCTGGAGTCACATTCGAGCTTCCCGGCCCGCGCTAACATCGGCTTTATGCAGGTCGTGGACGAACACCATATTCGACTGCGGGTATTCGAACGGGGAACTGGCGAAACCCTGGCCTGTGGCACCGGCGCGTGTGCTGCGGTAGTCTCTGGTCAGCTGCGTGGCTGGCTGAAGCCCGGCGTCACCGTATCGCTGCCAGGCGGTGATTTATTCATTGAATGGGATGGCAATCCGGATTCCCATATCAAAATGACCGGCCCTGCGGTTACCGTATTTGAAGGCCGGATGAACGTATAAGGTCAGAACCTTTAAGGAATTGTTATGAGCCAGCAACCGCGTTTAACCGATGCTGATGTTGCCCAGTATTTACAGGATCATCCCGATTTTTTCACCGGGAAAGATGACCTGTTGGCGGAAATGCGAATCCCCCACAATGCCGGCCCGGCAACCAGCCTGGTCGAACGTCAGCTATCGGTTCACCGTGAACGTAATGTGGAACTGCGTCAGCGTCTTGCTGATTTGCTGGAAAATGCCCGTCGTAACGACCAGCTGTTCGAAAAAAGCCGCCGCTTGGTGTTGGCGCTTATCGAAGCAGAGAGTTGGCTGAACGTGCAGGCCGCGCTGGACGATTCCCTGCGTAAAGACTTTGGTGTCGACGCCTGGGCGCTGTTGCATTTCACCGAACGAAACCTCGACGCACCGTTAATTACTATTCGCTCCAGCGAACGCCAACGCAGCGTACATCGTTTGTTTAAAGGCCATCGTGCAATTTGCGGTCAGCTGCCGCAGGACGACATTGCCTCTCTGCTTGGCACACAAACCACCAACACACAGTCAGTTGCTGCGGCCCAGGTCCGTGGTCAGGGAAATAACGGCGTATTAACCGTTGCCAGTAAAGACCCAGGTTATTATCGCAGCTCGATGGATACTTTATTCCTCGATTACATTGCCGATATTCTGGCCCTGCGGTTACCGCAGATACCCGTGGTATAACGCAACAAGCAATGGTTACCAGGTAGCTTCACCGATGGCGATTAAACTGATTACGCTGGATCTGGACAACACCCTTTGGGAAACCGATCCGGTTATTCTTAAAGCGGAAAAAGCTTGTCATAACTGGGTTGTGGAAAATGTTCCACAAGCGGCCGAGTTCTACACGTTTGAAGCATTGCGCCAGTATAAAAACGATATTGCTGAGTGTTATCCACATCTGCGCGATCAAGTATCGGAATTGCGTATCGAAGTTTTACGCCGTGTATTTTTGCAGGCTGGCATCCGTGGTGATGAAGGTCGTCAAAAGGCACTGCAGGCATTCGCCGTGTTTTATAAAGCCCGCAGCGAAGTGACGTTATTTGAAGGTGCATTAGCAGCACTGGAAACACTGAAAAAAGACTATCAGATAATGGCCGTTACCAACGGTAATGCCGACCTGAAACTCATTGGTATCGACCATTTGTTCGACGCTCACTTTAATGCTGAAAATGTCGGTGCTGCCAAACCTCACACGGATATGTTCGAAGCGGCTTTAAATAAAGCCGCTGTGTCCCCCGCAGACTGTATTCACGTTGGCGACCATCAGGAACAGGATATCGTTGCTGCCAAGCGCCTGGGCATGCATACCATTTGGGTTAACCTGAGCGATGCAGCATGGGTCGAAGACGAGTGTGTTCCCGATCAGGAAATTACGCATTTATCGCAACTGAATGCCGCCGTAGCAGCGCTGAATTAATCACCACCCATTTGTGCAGCACTGGCTGCAACTCAAGCCAGACTCGCCCTCGTTTCAATAACGACGTTAGTCGTATCGATTTCTGAAAGACTTACAGCATAAGTACACAAGAGTGTGGCGATGCACGATAAACAGGGGAATAAAACAGGGGAATAAAACAGGGGAATAAAACAGGGGAATAAAACAGGGGAATAAAACAGGGGATTCAATCGGATAATAATGAAGCGGTTCGGTAAGGTTTATTCGATGCTGACGGAGGTTTGCGATATGTCAGCAGATAAATCGCTTAAAGGCTGCTGAGACTTATCTGAGTGAGCAACAACGGCTTCTGCCGATGGTAATGAAACCATGCTGAGTTGCTCAATAAAAGCACCACTGACACCCAACTTACCCGGCATACCTAAAGCAAACTCGAGGCTTTCAATTTCGGGAAAATGCTCGTTATAAATACGCTGCCAATCCTGATCAAGATTACAGTGAACCGTTTGCCAGCTTTCGGCTTTACTGCTTTTGCCATTCACCACGACCAGATGTTCAAAATCTGAAATTGCTTCGGTCGTTCCGGCTGTACGACCGCTATCCCAGATATAATGAAGCGTTCGCTCTGGCCAGGCATCAGTATCATCAACGTGTACGCTTAAACGCAGCAGAGGATGCTGATCAACAAACTCGTCCACCGTCCAGCGCCAGCTCAGCTGAGGTCGTTCAACCTGGTCGTCGATGTCGAGTGACAACACCATCTCACTGCGACTCTGCAAACGCACCACATTGCCAAGCATCACATCGTACTGCGGCTCAACAACACAATCGTCGCAATCCACCGACCAGTCATCTGCCAGACGAGCCGACAACAAGACTTTTTCAGACGACGGCAACGACTGTACCTCTTCGGCATGGGCAGTTCGGTGATCTGAAAAATACCAGAGCATCAGCAGTGAGCATAATGCGATGGCAGCAGGAATAGCATGCATTCGTCTTCGGGACTTTTTTGAATAGGTGTACACAGGTCAGCTTCCTTGCCGCGATTTCCGGCCAGTTTAACAGCTCAGGTTGGTCTGTGTTAGCAATCGTGGCTTTAAATCACAGGTATTAGCCCAATTTCGCTAGACCGAAGGAAAACAACAGCGACTCTGTTGGCGCATTTTTTCTTCGACCGGAATTTAAAGCAGAGTTATTCGTACGATCGTACTTGATATTATTAAAATTAGCGTCGGGTAATAACTAACCGTACATCATAAAAAAAGGCCATCAACGGCCCTTTTTTACAGGCGACACAGACGTCGCTCACAACAATAATCGCGGATCAGATCGGGCGACTACCGTAATTAGTTTGCGGCTTACGCGGTGGATCAGCCATCACATTGTCGTCTACCTGAGTGATCTGGCCACCCCGTGCTAAAAATGCAGCTACGTCATCTTCCATCGACTGACGCATTTCATCACGCGCGGCACTGCTGGTACTTACGACCAGATCTTCATGTGCATCTTTTTCAGCAGTCGCTTCAGAATCATCACTATCGGACGCCTGCATTTCTTCTTTTGAATCTTCCGACTCACCGTGCATAGAATCTTGCATTTCCAGTTCTTCGTCAGCCATCTCATTTTCCTTCTATCAGCTGTGGTTATTCGTGGTTGCGTTCAGGCACGCAGGTTTTGTTGCCATAACTTATAGTCCAGCCTGAGCAGATCGCCAGAAATGACTAACAATTGTTACGAAAAAATATCCCGGCCGGAAAATCGACCCAAAATTAACCGGAAATGTGCCGGAAACCTGATAAACAGGTATTTTCTGAAAGAGGCATCAGGAAACCGTACGGTTCTGCCAATCACCCGCTTTTGTGTGACAGAGATGAGGGTTGAGACGGGAATTAAATCGGCTGAATTCAGATCGTTAAATATGTGTATGCCTGCAGTGACTCACCTAACTCGCGACTGAACTCCGCTTTGTCGTTGTCGGTTAAAGCGGATGCTGCGACTTGCTGCTGTAAGCGTTGCTGAATATCCGCCGGGCAAAAGTTCACATAATCCAATACGTCGGCAATGTCATCGCCATGAATCGGATTCTGCAGCTGTACTTCGCCGTTTGCATCCAGTAGCACATCCACCGAATCGGTGTCGCCGAACAGGTTGTGCAAATCACCGAGAATTTCCTGATAAGCCCCCACCAAAAAGAACGCCAACTGTTCACCTTTTTCGATACTTGGCAGTGGCAGGCAGGTTTCAATACCGTCGGCATCAACGTAGCTGTCGATTCGGCCGTCAGAGTCACACGTGATGTCTTGCACAACCGCACGATGACGCACCGGATCGTGATGGCTTCTTACTGGTAAAATCGGAAAGATCTGGTTAATGCCCCAGATATCTGGCAGCGACTGAAACAGTGAAAAATTCACGAATATTTTTTCCGCTTGTTTCTCATGTAACTCATCCAATAAATCGCGATGGCTGCGATTTCCCGGATTTAATCGCTGTTTTAATTCCCGACTGATGCGACTGTAAAGCGCTTCCATTTGTGCCCGCTGGGATAACGAAAACATCCCCAGAGCAAAACCGGATTGCGCATCACCAACCCAGTGCTGCACATCGTGATAAATCTCAACCAGTGAACGTGGGCTGATGGAGTCACCGCCAGAGCAGCAAAGTTGATCAAACACTTGATAAAGCGCTTTTAATGCTTGTGGTGCCTCATCTTCAGGAGGATTAACCACACCTTCTTGTGGACTTTCTGAATCTATAATCTCAGTTAATAACAGCGCATGATGGGCCGTCATTGCCCGGCCAGATTCGGTAATAATATTCGGCTGTTGCGCTAAACCCAGCTCATCGCAGATATCTTTAAACGCCGATATTACGTTACGGGCGTACTCCGCCATGCTGTAGTTCATAGAACAATAACTGCGCGAGCGCGTGCCTTCGTAATCGACCCCCAAGCCGCCACCGACATCCAGCCATTGTACCGGCACACCGAGCTTCACTAACTCGGCAAAAATACGGCTGCATTCACCTAAGCCGGTTTGAATATCACGGATATTGGCCAACTGTGAGCCAAGGTGAAAATGCAGCAACTGCAGATAATCGAGCTGGCCTCCGGCACGCAGTTGTTCAACCACCTGGAGAATCTGATAGGCCGACAAACCAAACTTGGATTTTTCACCGCCGGTGTTTTGCCAGTTACCTTTACCGATGGTGGCTAACCGTGCACGAATACCTAAACGCGGTTTTACATTCAGGCGTTGCGCTTCTGCCAGAACCAACGGCAGCTCGGATAACTTCTCGATGACAATAAAGACCTGATGGCCCATCTTCTCCGCCATTAAAGCCAGACGAATAAAATGCGCGTCTTTATAACCGTTACAAACCACCACACCGTTATTGGTTCCAAGCTGAGCAAGCACAGCAATCAGTTCTGGCTTGCTGCCAGCTTCAAGCCCCAGACGTTCGACACCAGCCTGCTGCTGACCTTTCAGCAGCTGCTCCACCACCGGCTGCTGCTGATTCACTTTTATCGGATAAACCGGGGTAAAACTGCCGTTGTAGTCCAGCTCGTCACGAGCCTGCTGAAACGCGCTGACCAGTGACTGCACTCTGTGATGCAGAATGCCCGGAAAGCGCACCAGCACCGGCAGACGCAGACCGGCGTCCGTTAACTGCTGCCCTAACTGGTTTAAGTTAACGCCGTTACCACCATCAGCCTGCGGATGAATGCATAACTCACCCGCAGCATTTACCTGAGCATATCCCTCACTCCAGTAGGGTAAGTTGTAATGCTCTGCAGCACTGCTGGCTTTGCTAGAATCCAATGTCATAAGGGGTATCCGAACGGCGGGCGGTTAGGGTATCTTTGCGCCAATTTTAAAACACATCGACATCTTTGAGTATCAGCTATGAGCACATCCAATCAAAGCACTGCTTTTCCACAAGGACAGGGGTGGTTTACCGAAGTTTTTGATTCCGAAGGGTCTGCCTTCTCCCTGAAAGTGAAAGAGAAACTGGAAAGCGTACACAGTGAATTCCAGACCATCGACATGTACGACACCGAAACCTACGGCAAGCTGATGGTGATTGACGGCTGCACCATGGTCTCTACCCGTGAGAACTTCGTGTATCACGAGATGATGTCACACGTGGCACTGTTCGCTCATAAAGACCCGAAACACGTTGCCATTATTGGCGGCGGCGACTGCGGCACCCTGCGCGAAGTACTGAAGCATCCAGGTGTAGAACAAGTGACCCAGATCGATATCGATGAAATGGTCACCCGCATGGCGGAGAAGTATTTCCCGGAGCTGTGTGAATCCAACGCCGATCCACGCGCCGATATTCGTTTTGATGACGGCATTCAATGGGTAAAAGACTGCACACCGGAATCGCTGGATATCATTATTATCGACAGCACCGACCCGGTTGGCCCGGCGGAAGGGTTATTTGCCGTCGATTTTTACCGCGATTGTTTCAAAGCCCTGCGTGAAGGTGGCATTGTGGTTCAGCAAAGTGAATCGCCGCTGTATCACAGCAACACCATTATTAAAGATATCCATGTGGATATGGCGACAGCCGGTGCGACGTCTTCTCACACTTTCCAGTTCCCGCAGGTGATTTACCCATCCGGTTGGTGGAGCTGCACACTGGCCTGTAAAGGTGGTGACGCGACCGACTTTCGCATTGATGATGCGGTGAATAAAGAATTCCGTACGGAATATTACAATGCCGATATTCATGCGGGCGGCATTGCTGTTCCGGAATTTATGAAACGGTCTCTGGGAATTGAGGACTGATTCTCTTAATTGCTTATTCAGGCATTCTTAATGCCCGCCATAGCCGCCGGAAAAAGTGGTCTGCAATCGTGCTTCATTTTGATTGCCACTTTTGACGGTCGGTTGCTGTTAAGACTACCTATAGTTGATAACAAAGCCAGTATAAGCAGCCAATTCTTATCATAGCTTTCTTTTGTACGTAAACTGAGAACAAAGATTAGGAAGCAACAGGATTAAGAAGCTGAGCTTTTTCATCATCGCTCTAGAACCCTATGGTACCCGCAATGAAAGAGCGGATCATATTATGATAAAAGAGCGAAGCAAACGAAGTACATTTTTTCTTACAATTCTCATCGAAGAATCTTGAGAACCTTGAATGTATCCATGGTGAGTTTCTTTCTCAGTGCCAAATCTGAACGTTGATTGATCTCAATGTGGTTTGCAAAAAACCATGTTTTTTCGTTAACAACAAGATACCCAACATACCAACCGTCTTTTCCAGACCAACCTGTTTTTGACCAGACCTTAATTTGACTATTACTCTCTGACAACATAATACTTTTCAGCGTTTTCATATGTTGCTTCTCAATCGGCAAACTCTCCGCATACAATTTACGCAAGAAACTAATTTGATCTTTTATAGAGACCCTAAGATCACCATCGAGCCAAAATCGTGTAATCTCACTACCTGTTAGTTGATTCCCGTAGTTAAAATTTCTAAGGTATTCTTGATATTTTATATCACCTACCTTTTTTGCATAACGCTGATAACACCATACACATGAGTACTGAAAAGCTGTTTTAAGATTTTGATCTTTGTTCCACGGAGCGTATTCGCGTTGCACTCCATCCCAAGGGATAAGTTCAGAAGAGTCTTTAATCAAACCCTCCTCTAATATGATTAGAGTATTTGGAATTTTAAACGTTGAAGCTGGGACATAGCTTTCTTCATTGTCAACGTTGTATTGATACTTTATCTTTCCATCACCAGATTCAATGAGAATTGAGCCATTGATATTATTAGAGCTATAAATTCCCCCTATCACTTCCTCCGCAGCATGTATATTGATTGATAAAGCCCATATGACTAGTAGTCTAAAATACTTCATACCTATCTCGATTTTAGTGTGTGGTGGTACAACGCACCAACAGGGTCTGATAAATTCTTGGCTAAACTGTGTTGCGTATCGGAACCGAGCCAAGCTTTAGCAGTCCCGAACTTAATTGACTTTTTATATTTACGAAAAAACCTTATCAATGTAGTCCCTGTCATAATCGAGTATTAAATGATTATGACTCTGATACAGAGAATCCAAAGGCTCCCTACGATTTGAAACTACATCAATGCCTCGGTCATCATAGAGATTTAATACAAGTTGTTTTGTTCTGTTTATTAGATAAAATTCCCCATTGAGCTTAGGTTTTAAACTTGAAAAGTCAGTGTTAATTGCAGCTTTAAAAAGTTCCTCAGTGTTTACTTCAGTAGTTTTGATACCCGAAATTGTTGCTCTTTTCCAGCATTCACTTTTGTAATCTAAGTCTTCAGAATAGATTTCACGATGATCGGATAGTTCGATTTTGGCATCGTCAATTGAGTCCAACTGCTTAAAGATAAAACTGCGTTTCTTTATTTTTCTTCGTCCATCAGAAAAAATCTGATACGCAATAGCAATGTCATCACTTTGCTCAAATACAGCGTGGAAGATACTCATTGCTCTTTCTAGTGCAACGCGAAAGTACTCACTGTTTAAGGTCTTACTCTCATCATTCCAAATTTCTAGATCAGGTGGACCGATCTCAAATCTCAATCCAAAAGGAGACTTATAAAACAACGGTCGTTCTAATTTTATTTCAGAGTCATCCATTTACTCAGTACTTCCAAGGTGAATATAATGCTGCTATAAAAGGCGCGCGTTAGCGCGGCCAGTGGAGGCCGCTTTTTGGCCGGAACGATTTTTGATAGATTTGTTAACTTTAACTAACAAAAACTTTTGGTACTAATATTTTTTCGAGGTCTATATCGTTTGTTATTTCTAGATATGGTGCAAAGATAAAGTTTTTGGTTCTATTTATAATGTTGTGTCTTCTTCTTTCCTTATGGGAAATGCCTGGCATTATCAGTGTAATGAGGAAACCTTCAATAACAAAATTTACTGATACTTTCCCTTTTTCACCAAATGGCCGATGAAAGGGTGCAACAATTAGATCCTTTAGTTTGTCGGCACTGAAACCAACTTTTGAATCAAAAATCCTTGATATTTTAATGCTGACTAAGTTTGTAGGAACAATTAAGTTTTGATATATGGATAATCTCAGCTTTTCAACTGTATTAGATTTGTAAAACTCATACGGAAAAACTGCGCCATTGTATGAATCATGGTTAGAGCAGGCAGCGCGCCACAATATGGAGATAAGAAAAATACAGATTCGGTTAGTGTCAATGCCACTAAAAGTAACTCCAGCTTCAGACCTTTTTGCTACGCCACCATGCCCTCGCAAAACACCAATGGAATACCTTTCATACGTGCTGTTTAGGTGCTGCTCACATACACCGCAAAGCTGATATGTAGCCCAGCTATCACTGCTTTCTTTATACCCAAGTAAAGAGCTATCCAATATCTTGGCATGCCCATTGTTAGCGGCCAATATACGCCTAAAGAAAGCATCAGGAATGGCATGCGAGTTACGAAGATCATCACTCAGAAGACAAAGCTTACATACGGTATTCATTCGGTGCTCATAGAAGTTAACAGTTTATTCGTGTGCGTGCCTGATATTCCAGCGAGAGTCCTTCGAGATTGCTCGTATAACTAATTGATTTCATTGTGAAACCTCCCTTAGCAAGACAACTCCTTTCCAGAAAAGCGGGCGCGCACACTATTTCGCCTACGGTATGCCTACTATCTTGTAAACCACGTCCGTAAGCCGCTGATTTATTTAGTGTTTAAAATATCATCAGAGAGAAATACGGGCAAGCACGCAGCGAGCAAACTGCACTACCTTAGCTTGAATCTATGAAATAATACTGTCCTGAAGAAGGAAGCGTTCGAACGGTAGCTGCAGCTGCTTAAAGCTGGAGGAAATGTACTATGGAATTTAGTCATAACTGTCGCAGTTCAAACTTGATACTAGGTGTTTATTTCACAAAGCTTTTTATCTACTTTTTTAGTGCTAGATTCGATTAATTTTGTGAATATAACACTATTAGATTGGTAGTTATTAAAGAGTAAAGTGTAATTTTTACCTGAGAATCCATCTATTGAAGAGTAAGCTTCTACTTTCGCTGTTTTACCAAACCACGAAAACTTTTGATCAATTGGTGTAATACAATCGCCACGAGTATATTTAGGATTTTCATTAGCAATAGCACCAAATGAAAACACTAGAATTAGAAAACAAAGATACTTATTTTTCACCTATCATCCTTGAAAACATAACGCCCGCGTCACAGGCTAAATTTTTGTTGTGACTTCTGGCATAAAATGGCGCAGCCATGCCAAAAGGTGCAGCGGAAATTTAGTCCTTGGTGCACGTGCTTGTTACATGCGATGCTGTTCGACATCCAGTTTCTCTCCATTTCGTTCTTTCTTCCTTAATTCAGCAAACTCTAGCTCTGTAGTTTGCATAAAGTGAATAAGGAATGTTACCCATGCCTCTTGATAAACATAGTCGTTATGAGGTTCATCATAGAGACAAAACTCTGCCTGAGTATTAAAGGGTTCATCTGAACCGTTAGCAGGTCTAATTTCGAATAGCTTGTATAAGGTTGTATGCAGATTCTGAGTAATAGACTTACCGTTTAGACCTTCATTCACTCTCTTAACAACCTCTGAGGGTTTTAGCCTACGGACGTTTGCTGCCTCTATTTTTACGGTTTTATCTTTAATAATTACATTAAGCTTTTCGTAAGCTTCTTTATCTTCATCACTGAGCGAATCCCATTTTACAAACTCAACAGCGGCATCAGCTCTATTGGTATTAGAAATTTTGGGAATTTGTATTAGCTTTATACTATATTCTTGAGAATTATATGTATTGTCGTCTAGAGTATTTCTATACTTTTCGACAAATGCCACGATTTCTGCCAGATCCTTTGATAATGCAGACCGATTAGCTTGCTCTTGTTGCTGAGTCCTTATTTGAGAGAACTGCAGACTATAGACTAGCGCCTCATTGATTGAATATGTGCTCCCAAAAAAATCTATTAACTGGCTTTCATAGTTAAATAGTAAGGATTGGCATTCACCAAAAATAAGAGTATCGACCTCTCTTTTTTCGATGTGACGATGCTCAATTTTGTTTCTAAGCTTGATAAAGAAGTTAAGGTTTGACTCAACAGCAGCTGGTAATTCACCGTACTTCTTAATACACGTTGCAAGCTCCCATGCCTTCTTTTCTCCATCCACGGTATCGTAGCGGCCGTTCTTCTTTTTGTAATAGAAACGATCGCCTATTGTAGAATTGAAATGTGCATGAAATAGCCTTGTCCAAGCCATGATCATCATTGTGATGAAACCTTCACTACGGAAGGTTGTTCTCGGCTTGTTGTATATTTCGACCGCTAAAAGGGCTGAATCTATAGAAGCGTCCAGAATGGATTTAGTCTTTCCTTTGCGTAACTTCAATTTTACTTCCTAGTACATGTAACGCCGCCAACAGCGGCCGAGCGTAGCGAGGTCCAGCGCACAAAGTGCGCGATGCTGCTTGGCCTTGTTAGCACGTGGGTCAGTTACTAAATTGCTATTCATCCTCGAACTCGATTCCATCACCCGAGGGACTATCTTGCTCAAATATAACCCGCCTTTCTGGGAACTCTTTTGCGTAATCTTGCAAACACTGTACAAAGCCATCATGTAAATCTGGAAGAAAACCTTTTAGAGCCGCTAGCCCTTCTACTTTCAATGTTTTTGGCATAGATGATTGCTTATCATCAGTGATGCAATCCCAGAACGCATCTAGGTTAAAGCCATAATAGCCAGGAAAATCAAGCTTCTTGGTTACATACTCATGGAATGTTTCCTCATCCATGATTCCTGACATATCTATGAGTAATTCTTCAATCATCGTTTCGAGTGCTAACGCCGCGCACAGCGGCTGGCAAAACTGGCGGTTTTTGTGCGAATAGCACAAAAAGTGACAGGTTTGACAGTCCGTTGCTGCGCCTTGTTAAGTTTATTTTTTAACCCGTTTTTGAGCAAAACCTACGAACCACTGTAATAACAATAGCGATATTAGGGGCAAGTAAACATAGTACAGGTTTTGCTGACTAAGAGAGTAAGCGAAACTAATTCCTTCTCTACGCTCTTTATAAGCAATTTTCTGGACTTGTTCCTTAGTATATTGATCTTCTTCATACTTGCCTGGTGCGACTGCATAAGTTGCAAAACAGAACGCTATTCCATTTATAAGGACGATTAAAGTGAGTACTCTCAGAATTATTAACACGTAACCCAATAACGTCTCAATATTGTTCACTAAACTCTCCATGTAAACTTAACAGTTTATTCGTGTGCGTGCCTGATATTCCAGGAGAGTCTTTCGAGATTACTCGTGTAACTAACTGATTTCATTGTGAAACCTTCCTTAGCAAGACAATTCCTTTCCAGAAAAGCGGGCGCGCACACTATGTCGCCTACGGTATGCCTACTATCTTGTAAACCACGTCCGTAAGCCGCTGATTTCTTTAGTGTTTAAAATATCATCAGAGAGAAATACGGGCAAGCAAACCGAGCCATTATTACACCACCGTAATAATGATTTTCAATCCAACCCCATTATCACCACCATCCAAAGGCATATACTGAATTCAGAAGCCAAACAACCAGCAACAACATCCGGAGTTCACTATGGCAGTTGGATGGGCAAAAGACGGTGCGGTACAGGATCAGATCGACGCGACGGTATCGGATGCCGTCGCGCTGGCACGCAGTCGTATCAGCCATGGCGAAAGTCTGAGCCATTGCGAAGAGTGTGGTAACGATATTCCTGAGGCACGCCAACAGGCGATTCCTGGCGTACGTTTATGTGTGTTGTGTCAGAGTGAGCTGGACGAACAGCAGAAGGCAGTATCGGGTTATAACCGCCGGGGAAGTAAAGATAGCCAGTTGCGATAGATCTTCTGATGATCTCTCAGATACAAAAACGCCCGCCTGATTTTCATCAGGCGGGCTCCCATTACGAATAACTCAAAGCAGTACGATTAATCCAGCGACCCATCATAACCCGGTGCCAGCTTAGTCAGTCGATTGGTCTCTTCTTCGATCAACTGCTGACAGTGACGCGCCAGTTCCGGCGCATCATCCTGAGTTAAGCCTTGAGTGCTGATCGGCTCCATACAATGCATCTTCAGTACACCCGATTTAAAGCGATTATAATTCAGTGTTTTCGAGTGCCAGGCAAACGCAACCGGCTGAATCGGTACCTGAGCCTCAATCGCTAATTTAAAGGCACCTAATTTAAAAGGCAGTGGTTTACCGTAGTTGCGGGTACCTTCCGGAAAAATAACCAGATTCAGATTATTCTTGGTCAACTTTTTAGCCGATTTTTCCAGAGCTTGCTTCGCTTTATCACGACGCTCTCGTTTTACCATGATGTTTCCGGCCAATAAGAAAACAGCACCAATAAAGGGAATATAAACGAGTTCCCATTTTGCCAATGCCACTGTGCCTTTGCGGATCAACCGTGTGCAATAAAATAAGTCTTCGTTGCCCTGATGATTTGCGACAATTACCGTCGCCTGCTTTGGCTCCAGGCGTTCTGGGTGGGTCACATCGAGAGTGATGCCCCAATAACGTTTAAACACAGCAAATGCGACGATACAAATATCACCCATATTATTGCGGTGCATCGGTCGGATGAACACCAGAGGCAGCAGTGCCAGCGCCACCAGTGCTAACAACACGTAGGCGACTATCAGTCGGATTCTATAAATCATGGAAACTTCAGGGTACGGTTTTTTGAGTTTTCGGCGGGATACTGGCCAAGTCGGCTATATTAGCATTGAATTTAGGTCAAACAATGGCCGAACAGCCGCAGTGACCACGACAAAAAGCCCACCGGAATGTAACCCGATGGGCCTCAAGAATAAAATCATCAATAAAAAGGGACGATCAATCAGGCATCAATCACCAGATTACTGCGTGCATAAGCGGTACACAGAGTCACCGCAGGCCACTGTTCGTCCTCCTCTCCGTATACTTTGCCTTCCATCTTGCGACAGGAGCAGGCCTTACATACACCATTACGGCAGCCGCTCTGATGCTCAATACCCAGCTCTTCTGCCAGTGCCAGCAGGTTGGTATTTTCATCCACTTCGACACGAATATCAGACTTCGCAAACAACACTTCATGCTTGGCATCACTAGCCGACACTGGTGCCTCACTGGCACTGAAGGCCTCAAGGAAGAAGTTCTGCATCGGGAAATGATGCTGTAACAGGCTCTCTCTTACTGCATCCATCAGCCCTTGGGGTCCACAAATATAAACTTCACGATCATTCAGATCGGTCACCAGGCGCTGTATCAGCTCCGCAGATACCGAGCCTTGTTCAAAACCGTTCAAATTCGTCGGGTTATCACTGACAATATGATGAACGCTGATATGGCTATTATTAGCCAGTTCATTAATTTCCTGCTGAAAAATGATTTCAGATGGCGAACGATTAAAATACAACACGATGACATCTTGTGAGGCTGAGGTTTTTAAATCACGCAACATACTGATGATTGGCGTAATGCCCACTCCGCCGGCAATTAATAGTTTCTTGTTGTCGCTCCCCGATAAGCCAAACTCACAACGCGGCCGTCCTACGATTGTGAGTTCATCTCCCACCTGAACATGATCTGCCAGGTAATTAGAAACCTGACCACCCGCCACTCGTTTCGCAGCAAATTCAAGGTGACGACTCTGGTCGCTGCTGCGTGTCAAACTGTATTGTCGAATCTGCTCTTTGCCATTAACGGTTACCGCAACATTAATAAAAGAACCGGCTAACCACTCTAAATGCTGCCATTTTGTGGGTAAGTCCAAAGAAAATGACGTCGCTTTACCATCAATGTGCGATCGACGTTGGATAACCCTGGAAGCCACCCGGCTCGGCATCACATCACCATGAACCAAATCGCTCGGGCGGCGGGCATGCTCGATAATTCGTTTTGCCAGCGTGACTGGATTTAACAATGCCCAAACGGATTTATCCGATTCGTTCGTTGGCAAGGTATGCTTGAAGATGGTCGTCACCACATTCTTACTGGCCTGACCAAGACCTTCCATGCGATAAGGAACGCCGTATTTTTCACAAATAGCGGCTACCCGGGGAGCCAGTTCACGCAGACGATTGGGTGGTAAATCCGGGTAATAATGATGTTCTAAATGGTAATTAATGGCACCATAAAATATATCTGCAAAACTGGCATCCAGGGTTTCGTCTTTTAGCGCATTCATCTGATCCAGATATTGCTTTGGAAAAGGCGTATCGTTATAAAAATTCACCGTTGCCGCGGCCTGGCGCAAATAGTAATCCGCTTCCGTTTCATGCTCTACTTCTTCAAACACTTCGCTTTCTTCTGTCATATGCGATGACGCCAGAATTAAACCCAGGTAGGCATTGGCAATCGAACGGGCCAGGAGATTAGCCGTTCCAACCCGAAAGGCGCGCCAACCATGTTGTAACGGCATCGTAATGTAGCTGTATTTAACCTCGCGCCATATACGACGTAACGGGCTGGTGATGCCTTTTCGGGTAAGGCGCTCATTGCGTGCCACATCAGCCGACATTGAGGTATACATAGCGTAATAATGAGCATCGTTTAACAAAATCCACCCCAGAGCTAATGGCTGGAAAATCGTATACCAACGCCATTTTTGTGCGCCATTTACCCGGAAAGCCAGATAACCTAAATCATGGTCTCTTTCTTTGATGTTGGTGAACGGGTGATGAACCGTGTTGTGCATTAATGCCCAGTCTTTTTCATCCATGGTGTTATTCCAGGTCCATTGGCTGGAATGAAAACGACCCGCATTTTCCAGGTGATCGTACTGACCGTGGAGAATATTATGGCCCAACTCGGAAAACTCGATGGTGTAATGTGAGATCAGCATAACAATGCCGCTTTTCCAGCTACTGAAGCCCTTACCATGATTAATCAAAGTGCGGGCTTTTTGTTCCAGCGCTTTGGAAAATTGATCGACCTTCGCTATGTGATCCAGATCCGTTTGACCAACCTTAGCTTTGGTTTCGCGGTATAACGCTGAGATTTCAGCAGCAAAAGCGCTTTTTTGTTGTGGAGAGAGCATTACGGGCATATCAGGTTCACCTCTTGTTATTGTGCGCCCATGGTGTTGAAGGTTTTGACTGGGCATCGAACACACGGTGAGTTTGACCCAAACTCACAAGCCCGCTTATCATTTTGCGTCACTGATTTGCCTTTTTACGTCACGCTGAGCAAGATATCACCACGAACTCCCAGCCACGGCGTGGTGTAGACATGTCACACGGTTATATCAATACCAGCTTCCTTACCGGATTCAGTGATCTGGCAGTCAGCCGTGGCGGCAATCCAACAGCACTCTATGAAGCGGTTGGGCTGGATCGGGATAGTTATATCGATGAGAAGTTTTCCACCTCAGCCACCAGCCACCCTCGCCTGCTGATTACCCAGGAGCAGTTTGTTGAATTACTGGAATACAGTGCTCGCCAACTCAATTGTCCGGATCTTGCGCTACAGCTGGCCAAGCGCCAGGGTGCTTATATTCTTACGCCGTTAGTACCGATGTTCGCTGACTGTCAGACATTACTGGATGTGACGAAAGTGCTGGAGAAATACATGAGCCACATTGTCTATGGTGGCCAGATTGACGTAACGGTGGGCGAAAATCATATTCACACGTGTGTGCGTGCGGTACACCCACATCTGTTACGCTATACCCAGATTGAAGATTATGTGCTGGCAGTGGTGTACAACACCATTAACCACTTGTTAGGAAAAAACTATCCGCTGCGAGCCTGCTATTTTACGCGTCATGAGTCTGACCCGACAAAAATTGAACAATACGCACAATATTTTGGTTGTCCGGTAGTATTTAATAACAGCGAATTAGCCATCACTTCGAATAACGCGTTAATGGATCAGTCCGTCACAGAAATTATCAGCCAGTTTATTAACCGGGTTAAGCGCAGTATTCCGAAACACCATTCCGGTTTTATTCACCAGATACGCCAGACCATCAGCTTATCGCTGGCCAATAATGGAGCCCCAATCGAAGATATTGCCCGGGTGCTGAATATGGGCCACCGAACGCTACAGCGACGTTTGCATGAACAAAAGATCAGCTATCGTACGTTGGTGGATTCTGTTCGTCATGAACTGGCTAATCAATATTTACGTCAATCCGGCTACAGCCTTACCGACATCGCCGGGTTATTAGGTTACAGCAATTTGAGCAGCTTCAGCCGCGGTTATCAGCGCTATTGCGGCCTGTCTCCGACACAAGCCCGACAACAATTTCTGCTGTTATCGGGCGAGTCATCCAGCTGGAAATCAAAGAAAACCTAACAGCGCTTTTGCGCTGTATGCCACCAACGACAAGGTAAATAAACCAGCCAGATACAATACAACGGCGTTGCGAAATTGATTACTTTTGCTGCTTTTTTCCGAGTTGGTAGTCGCCATCAGTAACCATCCTTTAGTGATGTTTTACCACTGAAAGTGCGGTAATTATAAATGTTGTAGCTGATGATGACCGGAATAAATACCAGGATACCAGCCAGCGTAAAGTACACCGATTTATCCGGCGCAATCGCTTCCCAAATGGTTAATCGACCCGGAATAATGTACGGAAAAATTCCTGCAATTAAACCACCAAACGCCGTCATAAATAATCCCATGGCACAACCCAGTGGTTTTAAACCCGGATCATGATCTGCTTTTAGCAGCTGCCATAGTTGCCAGGCAAAAAACAAAGTTAACAGCGGTAAGGGTGCCAGCATCAGGTTTTGCGGAAATACCAGCCAGCGTTCCGCAATCACCGGTTGATCCAGTAACATCCACAGGCTAACTGCTGCCATAAAGCCTAACATGGCAAACAACAAAACCTGAGCATAAGCTTTGGCGCGTTTATGCAAGCCCGCCTGAGTTTTTCGTACTAACCAACAAGCACCTAACAAGGCATAACCCGCCACCAGTGCAAAGCCGGTTAACAACGAAAAAGGGGTTAACCATTGCACGGGGTCGTCCATGGTTTTTCCTGCCGACATATCCCCCACCAGAGCACCAAGAATAATACCCTGACAGAAGGTCGCGATTATCGAACCGGCAGCAAAACTGATGTCCCACCATTTCTGGCTGGTATCGGACTTAAAGCGGAATTCAAACGCTACCCCCCGGAAAATTAATGCAATCAGCATCATGATAATCGGCAGATATAAATTCGATAATACAAAGGAATACACCACCGGAAAGGCAACAAACAGCACCACACCCCCGAACACCAGCCAGGTCTGGTTGCTGTCCCAGATATGTGACAGGCTTTTCATCGCAATGCCTTTTTCATCGGCGTTCTTTAACAATGGTGAAAGAATGCCCACACCCAGCGAAAAGCCATCCAGTAACACATAGACCAGAATACCAAAGCCAATCAACAATAAATAAACGAGTGCAATGTCCATTATCTTTCTCCTTTATTGTTTTGAGCGGATAAATATTGCGACAGCTCCTGGCTGTAACCCATATCCACCTGAGCCGGATTTAGGGTTGCGGGTAAATCTTCATCACCCAGATCATTGCGCTCAAGCGATTCCAGCGCCTCTTCAATGGACATTGGCCCTTTTAAAATCAGCTTGCGCATAAAATACAGGTAGGTGAAAAACAGCGTGGTGTACACCAGCACAAACAGCGCCAGGGTAAAGGCAACATTTTCTGCCGGAATCGGCGAAATCACATCAACGGTACGTACCAGTCCATTGACTAACCAGGGCTGACGACCCACTTCCACCACATACCAACCCGCTAAGGTTGCGATCACACCCGCAGGAATCATAGCGACGGAAAATAAATGCAGTGGTCGGCTCTCAAATAAGACGCCTTTACGACGGGCGTACCAGCCAGCCAGACCCAGTAATAACATTAAAACACCCAATCCGATCATGATACGGAAGGAGAAAAACACCACAGCCACGGGTGGGCGGTCTTTCGCTTCCACCTGATCCAAGCCAGCAATTTCACCATCAAGATCGTGTGTAATGATCAAACTCGCCAATTTCGGAATAGCAATTTCCATTTTATTGCTTTCGGTTTCTTTGTCCGGCCAGGCAAATAAACGCAAGGCTGCGCCTTTTTCGGTTTGCCAGATGCCTTCCATCGCCGCCAGTTTTACCGGTTGATGTTCCGCCACATTTAAACCATGAAAATCACCAACCACGGCCTGCAGTGGTGCCAACACCAGAATGGCTGCCATGGCCGTGGAAAAGCCAATTTTTGCAAACTCGGTGTGTTTCTTTTTCAGCAGATAATAAGCATTTACTCCGGCAAACAATAACGATGCCGACAGGAAGGTCGCCAATAACATGTGCGCCAATCGATATGGGAACGACGGATTAAAAATCACTTCCAGCCAGCTGGTAACGTGGAAGACACCGTCGATAATTTCGTAACCCGCCGGCGTGTGCATCCAGGAGTTCGCTGCCAGAATCCAGAACGACGACACCACTGTGCCGATGGCGACTGTGCAGGTGGCAATAAAATGGACTTTGGGTGATACACGGTTCCAGCCGAACAACATAATGCCGAGGAAACCGGCTTCAAGGAAAAATGCGGTTAACACCTCATAAGCCAATAACGGGGCTAAGACCGGCCCCACCACTTCGGAGAATTTGCTGAAGTTGGTGCCAAACTCATAAGACAACACCACACCGGACACCACACCCATCCCAAAGGTAATGGCAAAGGGTTTCATCCAGAACTTTACCTGCTGCAGATACGCGGGGTTTTGCGTTCTCAGCCACATACCTTCCATAAAGGCCAGGTACAACGACAGACCAATGGTGATGGTGGGGAACATAATGTGGTAGCTAACCGTGAAGGCGAATTGAATCCGCGACAGCATGGCGCTATCGGGCATAGCAGCGATAACATCCAACATAATTGATACCTAAAGTGTGTTGCGTGAGCAAAGCTCTGACGGCTTTTTATTGCTGATCAATGCGGTGCGATCTCTGCACCGCATTCAGCTCTTAGGCCTGGTTCTTGCTCGAACTGTGCCAGACCCCGCGCTCGCAGCGAGAAAGGTATGGTTAATACTCACTTACTGGTCTGTAATCCCGATAGCAACGGGCGCGCTGGTCCACACAAGCGATCAATTGTTGAACGCACCACGGCGTTACAGGCAGTGAAAATTACTCATTAGGTGTAAACTGGGTATACATAACACCCGACAAGCCGTAAAGAGAGTTTACAGTTCATGCTCATCACATTGTTCACGGCCAGTATGTGGCTTACCCTGCTTTCGGCCTCCGGCACCGCCTGGTGGTTATGGTCACGCCGTGATGAAGAACCCGCTCTGGTGGCGCTGGCAGCATTCTGTATGGCGATGGCGCTGTGGTGTTGCGGCCATCTCGCTGCAATGTACAACCAACCACAACTGGCCATCGCCTTGCTGTTAGCGAATCCGCTATTACCGACCAGCTTTCTGCATTTTGTGGTGTTGTGGCTACGCGACAATTTGTCACTGCCTGAAGCTATCTATCGCTTTATTCCACTGCTGTATCTGATGGCGCTGGCGGTGACGGCGCTGAGTATTGTTGGCGGCGGTGGTCACCTGGCGGCCTGGAATATCTTCCCGCAGTTTTTTCATATCGACCGGGTGGGCTGGTTAAACGTGGTGTACACCGTGGTGGTGGGGGTGGTTGCCCATATCTTGCTGTTGTTTGGTTATCGTAACAGCCGACTGCGCGCCAGCCAGTTGAATAAGCGTCGTTCTATCATCGCTATGTTTATTGCCGGCGGCTGGGGATTCTCGCTGGCTACCAGTTTTATTCTGCCGTCGCTACAGATCGATTTCTTTCCCTACCCCATGTTGGCATTACCAACCTACGCAATACTATTGGTTTATTCAGTCGCTCGTTATCGCTTAGTCGAGGTTAACCGCTGGGTCAGTCAGGCATTGCAATGGCTCGCGGTTCTGGTGGTGTCAATGTTACTGATGACGCTGTTATTGTCGTTGTTGGCGCCAGTGGCCATGACCGAGTTAGCAGACGTCCCAACGCTGCAACTGTTCTCTTATTCCAGCCTGTTGTTGATTCTCGCCTGGTTACTGTACGGCCCGGCCCGACAGTTTTCTGATCGACTGGTGTATCCCGGTGCCACCATTGACGAGAGCACTCTGAATCAATGGTTGCAGCAATTAAACAGTGCCACCTCCTGGCCGTCACTGGCCAGAGCCATTGAAACGGTATGGAACCAACCGAAGTCATCTGCACTTCAGGACAACCATACCGGAGTCAAGATTTTTGCATCCAACGGTGATGTGTTGGTCGATAGCGATCAACCAACCCTGTTTACCTGTGTAAAACGCGGCAGTTGGGAGTGTCATCTGCACGGCTGGCAGGATCACCCGCCCAGCAAACAACACATGGCGGAATTATTAGCGACCTTAATTCCCAATGTCTGCGCCTCGCTGGAGCGTTCGTTGCAGCTGGCTAAAGTCGAAGCCCAAGCCGAGCGGGAACGGATCAAACAGCAACATCTGGTGGAACTGGGTGGTTTAACCGCCGCCATCGCCCACGAATTACGCAATCCACTGAACATTATTAACATGGCTTCGGCACAAACCGATCCGGCGATCAAAGGCCATATTCAGAATCAGGTGGCCCGGGCGGAGCTGCTGATTCGCGATACTCTGGCCTATGCCGGGAAGATGGAATTACAGCTGCGCGAGATGGATTTGTTGCCGCTGGTTCGTCAGGTATGTGAGCAAATCTCCGGCCTGTATAAGGTGCCGATCGATTACCAATTACCACAACAATTAAGTGCCTGTTTCGACGCCGATAAAATTCAGCAGATTCTGATTAACCTGCTGGAAAACGCCGCTGCGTTTGTCGATAAAGACACAAGTAAAAATCAACAATCAAGCCAAAAAGAAAACACAAACGCCGCAATTTTATTAGTGGTGAAATACCAAAAAGATGACAAAAAACTGATGCTGGCGGTACACAATAAAGGCCCCGCCATACCCGACGATATGCTGCCGCATCTGTTCGAACCTTTTATCACCAAACGCAGCGGTGGCACCGGTCTGGGTTTATCCATCGTCCGCCGTATTGTGGATGCCCATAACGGCTGGATCGAGCACCGCGACGATCTGGGCTGGCCGGTATCTTTTATTATCACCCTGCCTGTTCCCAGCAGCTGCCCGCCCCACGGAGAATCGTAATGAGCGCACGTATTTTATTGATTGATGACGAACGTGCTTTTTGTGAATTGTGCAGTTTATGGCTGAACCAGAGCGGTTATGAAGTGGTTAGCTGTGGCGATGCTGAGAGTGGCTTAGCGGCGTTTAATCAAGCCAAAGAGGATCAGCCGTTTGATCTGATAATTCACGATCTGGCATTACCGCCGAGCTTTCATCCACAGGATGGCCTGCAATCGATTCAGCATTATCAGGATGTGCCGTTACTGGTGTTAACTGGCCATGATGATCGCTCGCTGGCGGTGCAAGCGATTGAACTCGGCGCCTGGGATTTTATCGCCAAACCGGTTGATCCGGATATGCTGAAAATCATTATTGCCCGGGCGCTGGATAAACACAGTTTATTAAAACAGGTTTCTAACCTGGAACAGCAGTTACAACAGCGTCAGCCGGAGACACCGGATTTTGGCTTAATCGGCAACAGTGCTTCGGTACAGGCCACCCGGGAATTAATTCAGCGCATTTCTGCCACCCAGGTGCCGGTCTTTATTCAGGGCCCCAGTGGTACCGGTAAAGAAATTATTGCCAATGCGATTCACCAGGGCAGCAGCCGCAAAGACAAAGCGTTTATTTCGGTTCATTGTGGTGCGATTCCAGCTGAACTGCTGGAAAGCGAATTATTCGGTTATAAAAAAGGCGCTTTTACCGGTGCTGATAAAGATCGTAAAGGCCTGTTAGCAACTGCCGACGGCGGCACCTTATTCCTCGATGAGATTGGTGAAATGCCACTGGCGATGCAGGTGAAATTACTGCGGGTATTGCAGGAAGGCAGTTATTATCCGGTCGGCAGCCGCGAGCTGGAACAGATTGATATTCGCTTAGTCAGCGCCACCAACCGTGATGTACCCAGCGAAGTACAACAGGGGAATTTCCGCGAAGATCTGTATTACCGCATCAAGGGCTTAACCATTACCACCACCGGGCTGGAACAACGCAAAGAAGATATTACGCCACTGGTGAATCACTTTATTGCTTTGTATAACCAGCAACACAACACCTCCCTCAGTGTTGATAACGATGCCTGTCGCTGGTTTTTATCCACACCCTGGCCGGGCAATGTGCGCGAACTAAAAAACACACTGGAAAGTGCTGCGGCCATTTCGCTGAATAACAGCATCAGCATGCAGGAGATTCAGTTAATTCGTGGTGATTCCAGTGGCGCGGTTACGACAAGCTCCGGGCAACACATCGAAGTAGCGTCGGATGCTTCGCTGGAAGAACAGGTTTCGGCACTGGAAATTAAACTGATCCAGCAGGCGCTGGATACTCATCAGGGGAATAGAACTCACAGCGCCCAGGCGCTGGGAATTACGCGCCAGGGGCTGATTAATAAAATTAAGCGATATGGGTTGTAGGGGGGATATAGCCCTGTTAATTAAGGCATAGATCAAAAAATTATAGCGGTTTCAGTCTGGCTGCCTGAAAGTCAGAGGCATACATACATGATAAAAACGATCCAAGCCACCAGCCCTGCCAGGGAAACATTACTCGGCTGATTCATACCTTCTGACAACCTGAATTCTTCCGGATATTTACCCGCTGTCAGTGATTTGATAACAACATACCCTGTTAAATAACAGATAGTGTTGTAAATGATTTCGACCAACAGACAAATCAATATCCTGCCGATAGCAGGAAAAATCGTTTCAAATAATATGTCCATAATCATCCATGAATTTCTCTTTAACCTGTCGGCCAATGTATTTTTTGCCTAAAACACCGATATAACCACGCAATACGATTAACAAACAGGCTTTAAAGCCATAATCAAGACATTCATCAGAACCAGAATACCAGAGACTTCAGCGGTAAAATGGTAAAACGACTGTAGACACTCCAGGGATTGGAGTGCCGTTGCCAGCTGACTTCGTCCATCGCCATCAATCGCTCAGAAAAGCGTGTTACGTCCATTTTGCCACCTCTATCGGGCAGGCGTATCGGGTATGAGTACCGATCATTCAGCAGGTAATTTTGCTACAGCTTCTTCACACTTGCCAGCCTTGCCCTGTTACCAAACCGGATCAAGACTATTGACCGCAGCCAGCTGCACTTTACCGTTTTCGAGCAGACAGCCTTGCTGATCGCCGCTGCGGTTACAGGGCAGCCATTGTTGTTGTGCCAGCTTGGCAGCTGCCTCAAGAATCATACTGGCTTGCTCGCGGCTGTCGCTGCCTTCAGGGCTGGCGTTGCTGCCACTACTCTGCTGCTGACTGCGCGCCAGAAAGGCCATATCCTGCAGCGGAACCTGATAACTCATCGTGTCGATCTCCATCATTTGTTGTTATGGCAGCTATGCTGGCTGCTTTGCTATTCAGTATGAGCAGGCTCAATTTTGGCTTCCTTAACAAATGATAAGGCGCGCCGGAATCAAAGCTGCAATACTGCTGCTAACTGGCCGCAGAGCCTTATGATGAGAAGAGATAAAAAACGATGACCACACAAGCTGCTAATCCGCATTACCCTAAGCTGTTAGAACCACTGGATTTGGGTTTCACCACGCTGAAGAACCGCGTGTTAATGGGCTCCATGCACACCGGCCTGGAAGAAGAGAAGAACGGTCTGGAACGCATGGCTGCCTTCTTTGCAGAACGTGCCCGTGGTGGTGTCAGCCTAATCGTTACGGGTGGCTTTGGTCCCAGCGCTCACGCGGCGACCCACCCACAAACCAATATCATCCAAAGCGACGAACAAGCCAAAGAGCATCGTGTGATTACCGATGCAGTTCACGCCGAAGACGGCAAAATCTGTATGCAGATTCTGCACACCGGCCGTTATGCCTTTAACCCTCAGTCGGTTGCACCGTCGGCCGTACAGGCACCCATCAACCCGTTTAAGCCACGTGAGCTGGCAGACAACGAAATCGACAATGAAATTAACGACATTGTACAACTGGCCAAATTTGCTCAGGTCGGCGGTTACGACGGTGTCGAGATCATGGGTTCCGAAGGGTACTTTATTAACCAATTCCTGGCTCAGCGTACCAACCAGCGTGACGACGAATGGGGCGGTGAATACGAAAACCGTATGCGTCTGGCGGTTGAAGTGGTGCGTCGTACCCGTGAAGCGGTGGGCGAGAACTTTATTATTATTTACCGCTTATCCATGCTCGATCTGGTCGAAGGCGGCAGCACCTATGAGGAAGCGCTGGCGTTGGGTAAAGCCATCGAACAGGCCGGTGCCACCATTATTAATACCGGTATCGGCTGGCACGAAGCGCGTATTCCAACCATCGCCACCAAGGTGCCACGTGCGGCATTTACCTGGGTAACGGCGAAATTCCGCGACCATCTGAATATTCCGGTAATCACCTCTAACCGTATTAACACCCCGGAAGTGGCAGAAGAAGTGCTCGAACGTGGCGATGCCGATATGGTATCGATGGCGCGCCCATTCCTGGCCGATCCGTTCTTTGTGCAAAAAGCGCAGGAAGGTCGTGGTGATGAAATTAATACCTGTATTGGCTGTAACCAGGCCTGTCTTGACCACGTATTCAGCGGCAAGTTGACCTCTTGTCTGGTGAACCCACGTGCTTGCCATGAAACCGAAATGATCATGACCGATGCCCCGGTGAAGAAAAAGATCGCGGTAATTGGCGCAGGCCCTGCGGGTTTGGGTTTCTCCACCACCGCCGCAGAACGTGGTCACGACGTTACTCTGTTTGATGCCTCAAGCGAAATTGGCGGTCAGTTTAATGTAGCGAAACAGGTTCCGGGAAAAGAAGAGTTTTACGAAACCCTGCGTTACTTCAAAAAACAAATTGAATTAACCGGTGTAACACTGGAATTAAACAGCCCGATTTCGGTTGAACAGTTAAATGCCAGCGACTTTGATGAAGTAATTCTGGCCACCGGTATTAACCCACGTACGCCAGAGATCGAAGGCATCAACCACAATAAAGTTCTGAGCTACCTGGACGTATTGCGCGATAAAAAACCTGTGGGTAAAAACGTTGCTGTGATTGGTGCTGGCGGTATCGGTTTCGATGTTTCTGAATACCTGGCCCACAAAGGTGAAGCCACCAGCCAGAACATCCCGGCCTTTATGAGGGAATGGGGGGTGGATATGACATTGGAAGCCCGTGGAGGCATTGAAGGTATCGAAGCTCAACCTGGTACCGGCGAGCGCAATATCTTCCTGCTGCAACGTAAAACTTCCAAAGTAGGTGGCAAGCTGGGTAAAACCACTGGCTGGATTCACCGTACCGGCCTGAAAAACAAAGGCGTGAATATGATTCCGGGTTGTGAATACCTGAAGGTTGACGACCAGGGGCTGCATATTCGCGTTGGTGAAGACATCAAAGTGCTGGAAGTGGATAACGTGGTTGTCTGTGCCGGTCAGGACCCTGCCCGTGCATTAACCGAAGGTCTGGAGAAGTCGTATCACTTAATTGGTGGTGCCGACGTCGCAGCGGAACTGGATGCCAAACGTGCCATCGATCAGGGCACACGGTTAGCTCTATCGCTGTAATCGACTCGGAGTGCTCAATAAAAAGCTCAGCCGGTTTATGACTGGCTGAGCTTTTTTCGTAATCGGGATAAAGAAACCGGCGTTACGTTTAAATACGAGGCAATCTGATACAGGGGTAATTGCTCCGCCAGTTCCGGGTTTTCTTTTAAGAACCAGCGATATCGCTGCTCTGCCCCACCCAATAACATCTGTGCTTCACGCCGAGCTGTTTTTAAAAATACCGATTTCAATATGGCATTTTCTGCGGTTAACCAGGCGATGCTGTTTTTGCCGGTTTCAATTAGCTGTTGGTATTCCGCTACCAATACCCGGCTTGGCGTCAATGCCTGTAAATAAAACGGACTGACTTCTTTGTTGGTTAGCGAAAATACCGGCGCAATGACTTCTCCTGCCTGATAAAACTGCTGATTCACTTCATTACCGTTCTGGTCGATGTAGTACACCCGAAAAATACCATCCACAAAGAAATACACATCTTTGGCAATCTCTCCTGCTTCGATCAGGTGTTCTTTTTCGACAAGGTTCTGACAAGCAAACTGCTTTGCCAAAAAACGTGCGTCACCGGTTTTACACTGGTAGTTGTTTTCCAGGGCCGACAGAAAAAACTGAATATCCGGGTTGTCAGGGTTCATAGTTCCAGGCTGGCTCAAATGCGTCATCTCAGAATGATAGTAACAAATCCGCCCGAGCTATTTGAAGATACGTCGTATTTTGGCTCGACAACACCTGGCGAAAGCGCCGTTGTGATCAAGTCTTAACTGCCTGGAAGTGTGCAGTCTCCAATACTGTTTATAATAAAAAGGATCACAATATGAACCCGATTCGTATACCCAATGCCACCGGCCAGGCATTCACAATACTGGTTGCACTGCTCTTGCTATTCAGCGCGACCACATACGCCAGCCAGACCTGTCACCCTCTGGCTGTGACAACCTGTGCGATGCCTTTCCCGAGTAACTTCTATACCCGTGCCGATGCTCACTCTCCCACCGGATTGGTGATCGATTTAAAAGGCACGTTATTTTCTGCTGAGGCTGAGGCCCAGGTAAAAGATCTGCAGTCACCGGATATCTTTGCGGCCAATCACGGCTTCTCGGTCGCCGCGCCCATTATGCTGGAAGTCGGCCAGAACTTTGATAACCGCAGTATTCCAACGGATGGTGGTGATAGCGTTAAAGTATTTAATCTGAACACAGGTGCTGAGGTGCCGATTCGTCCCGCACGATATCAATACGCACTTGATAACCGCTTTGCTGAAAAAGCGCATATTATTGAGATTTTCCCACGCAGCCGTTTCGAATTTTCGCAGAATTACATTGCCATAGTGACCCGCAATTTAACCGACAATAATGGCAATGCTATTGCGCCGGTTGCCGGTATGGCCTCGCTGCTGCAGCAACCTGAAAATTATCCACAGCTAGCTGGCTCACTGGATAAAATCCAACAGCTGGGTATCGACCCAAATCAGGTAGTGACCTTTACCGAATTTAGCACTCGCGATGAGTTAAATAATAACCAGAACTTATTCGATCTGGTGGATATTGTTATGGCCGATGACCATCCCGTGCGTCACCTGAAAACAATCCCCATTAATGTATGGCCTTATGCAGCTTCGGTAACAGGCCAGATTCGCTTGAGCGATTTCCGCCAAAGGAATGGCAAGGTTGATTTCAACAGTCAGGAGAAAGTCGGTGACTACTGGGCTGATTTTATCTTGATGTTGCCGCTGGCCAGCCGCCATGGTTCTGCACCGGTCAGTATTTATGGTCATGGTTTAGGAGCAAGCAAAGAATCCATGTTGCTGACTGTGGCACACGCCAACGCTCAGAAAGGAATGGCCAGTCTGGTTATCGATCAGCCAAACCATGGATCACGGGCAAGAGATGATGGCGGTGATATTCGCAGTATTCTGAATCCGGAACAGCTGAATCGGGTCTCAGGGATGATGACTCAATCAACGCTGGATATGGTGTCGGTTGCAAGGGCCATTCAGACATCGTTGTCTGATCTGAATGTGGTGCCGGGTAAAAATAACTGGTGGAACCGCACCTTTTATTCTGCAGGACTCCAGGCTCCGGATATCGACCCTGAGCGTATTCATTATCAGGGAACATCCATGGGCGGTGTATTAGGCACCAGTTTTGTGGCCCTGGCTCCTCAATTAAACAGTGCATTTTTACAGGTTACCGGTGTCGGTCTAAGTAATATTCTGACGCACTCAATTTTATTCAATACGTTTGGCTTTGAAAACTTGATTCCATCAAAAGCCACAGCCGGTGAAGCCGCATTATTTATGCATACTCTGCAGCAATATGTGGATAAATCGGATGCCATTAATTTTGCTCATTATATCCGTCATCCGATTCAGGGACGCGAAGCGCGTCCACTTGTTGTGCAATACGGGTTGGGTGATAAAGTAGTTTTTAATCGTTCAACCGAGGTGCTGGCAGAGATTGTCGATCTTCCACTGTTAAATTCCAGAACCACAGACGTTGAACATTTACGTACGGCCGATGACTATGAAGACGGTTATGGACTGGTGCAAAACCGTGCATTGCTTCCAACCGGTGGATTACTTGACCAGATTCTGGCTCACGCCAGCTTTATCCGCATCGATTCGATTCAGGCGATGAAACGCTGGATTGATCAGGTAGTTGCGGACTAAAAGACCCGGACATTGGTTTGTCACTTTCAGACGACAGGAAGGCCGATAGCAACCCGCTCAGGTGGCTATCGGTATTTTCAAATGCGGCGGAACTAGAAATCAGCCAGCATATTACGCAGACTCGACAAAGTTTCCTGACCACGTTGTTTCTGTTCTTCCTCCGACGTTTCTGTACGACCTTCCCAGGTAATATCATCTGCGGGTAATTCATCGAGAAATCGCGAATGAGTGGTTGATACCGCTTCGCCGTATTGGCGACGTTTACCAGCATAAGTTAATGCCAGAGTGCGCTTTGCCCGGGTAATACCCACGTACATCAGGCGCCTTTCCTCCTCGATGGTATCGGCTTCAATGCTGTTGCGATGGGGCATCAACTCCTCTTCCATCCCCATGATATAAACATGTGGAAACTCCAGACCTTTGGATGCGTGCAACGTCATAAGCTGTACCTGGTCGGTTTCGTCCTCTTGCTCCTGTTGCTCCATCATGTCGCGCAGAATTAACTTACCGACGGCATCTTCAATGGTGACTTCATCCCCTTCTTCTTCGGCTTTTTCGATCATTTTTGAGATTGAATCGATCAGGAACCAGACATTTTTCATACGTCGTTCGGCCTGATTCGGGGTACCGGAATTCTGTAATAAATACCCTTCGTAATCGATATCAGAAATCATTTCCTTAATCGCCGATACCGGATCATCGGTGTAAGCATTTTTAGTAATGTTTTCCAGCCAGTGGCCAAAACGACGTAAGCGATCCATCGCTTTTGGCATTAATACCTGCTCCAGCCCCATTTCAGTTGTCGCAGACATCATGGAGATACCGCGCATGGCTGAATATTCACTGAGCTTTTCAATGGTGGTTGGACCGATTTCACGCCGTGGCGTATTAATAATCCGCAGAAATGCCGCATCATCACTTGGATTAATTAACAAACGCAGATAACCCATGATGTCTTTAATTTCATTGCGACCAAAAAACGACTGCCCACCATTCAATTTGTATGGCACCTGATAGGCTTGCAATTTCATTTCAATCGCACGTGACTGGTGATTACCACGATACAACACAGCAAAGTCTTTATAGCCACCGCCATAACGCAAACGCCGCTCGACTATTTCGGTAGCAATGCGTTCCGATTCCACTTCATCGTTGCGACATTTGAGAATACGGATCTGATCGCCATAACCCTGATCCGACCAGAGTTTTTTCTCGAATTCGTGGGGGTTGTTATCAATGACCTTGTTGGCGGCATTCAGAATCAGGCCCGTGGACCGATAATTCTGTTCCAGCTTCACCAGTTTTAACGTTGGGAAATCTTTTTTGAGTAACGACAGATTTTCCGGTTTGGCGCCCCGCCAGGCATAAATAGATTGGTCGTCGTCACCAACGACCGTCAGACCAGTACGATTACCTACCAACAGTTTAACCAGCTCATACTGGCTGGTGTTGGTATCCTGATATTCATCCACCAGCAGATAGCGGATTTTCTTTTGCCACCGGGCTAACACCTCTTCATGCTTCATAAACAGCAGAGTGGGCGCCATAATCAGGTCATCGAAGTCGACAGCGTTATAAGCCTTCAACATACGCTGATAGACCTCGTAGGTCTGGGCGATCATCATCTCCTGTGGACTGGTGGCCATTTCGAGCGCTTGTTGCGGCTCGTACAGGTCGTTCTTCAGATTAGAAATGGCGTTCTGCACCAGATCAATCATATCGCCGTCATCACCGTGCTCACGATGCATTACGTCGCGAATAATGCTTTTGCAGTCATCCTGGTCAAGAATCGAAAAACCCGGTTTGTAACCGGCGGTTTTATGCTCGAACCGGATAATATTAAGGCCAAGGTTATGGAAGGTAGACACCGTTAAACCTTTGGCCCCCCCTTTACCCACCAGCGAGCTAACCCGCTCTTTCATTTCGCGCGCGGCTTTGTTGGTGAAGGTTACCGCTGCGATATGGTGAGGTTTGATGCCACAACTACCGATCAGGTAAGCGATTTTTCGGGTAATTACGGAAGTTTTCCCCGAACCAGCTCCGGCAAGTACCAGCAGTGGGCCATCGATGTATTTCGCGGCTTCACGTTGGCGCGGGTTGAGCTGGCTTAAATCGACCACGGTTTTCCTCTGGGGATGTTCGGAATGGTGGGCCATTTTAACAGCAGCGCCGCACGAATAAATCCTTAATTATCAGAGGGTCACTGACCACCCCTCACACCTATTTCGTACCTTTGTTCAGCTATCGATGGCAAGTCCTTGTCTGCACTCGATATTTTCTGCATTTAATGAAGACAGCAGGGATTTTTTAACCTATATATAGGAGCACCCTGTGACAATAACTACACAATAAACGGTCATTCAGAATGATGGAGGGGTCGTTACTGATGGTGAAATCTGCAACGATGGAGACTTATGCCTTCTACTGAAAGCAAGAAACAACTCAGATTATTACTGCTGGGCCGCCATACCGCTGAGCTGGCCACTATCAGGCAATGGTTTGCAGCCAGCAGCGAGCAATGGCAAGTTGTGGCACACTCCGCCAGTCACACCAGCCCTGATTGCGATATCGTGATCCTGCATTTATTCAGTAACGACGCTGATTTTCTATATCAGATGCGCGATGTGCTGGAGCAAAAACCCAGCCTGGTCATTACCCCGGACGCACTGACCAAACTGATTCCCCAGCACAGCCATCAATTACCCGCAGAACAGTTCCACCCGGACAATCTGATCGAGGCTTGCAAAGCACTGCGACACGATGTCGAGTTGAGTCGGCCATCACCGCTGGAGCGTGATGTATTTTTCGCTACTCTGCGCCAACTGATCAGCCAACAACAGGGCGCCATTTACCTGAAGGTACTGCAATGCCGTTGGCTCACACCGGTTAATGACGACCATAAGCATTGGGCGATACGCGACCGGATTCAACAGGAGTTTGAACACACCATCCAAAGCCACGCACCGGCTAATGCCATCACCGGCCGTATTCTGGATGACCAGCTGGTTGTCGTCAGTACCGATTATTACGCGCTGCAAGCCGACTGGTTCCCGGTCAATAATGAAAGTCAGGGCAGTGCCTGGACAATATACAACAGCGCCGTATTGCAGCTGACCGAATTTAAAGCGCTGAGCACCGTGCTGCAGGAAGGTGTGCAGCAAATTGCCCGCGAACGCCTGGTACAGGAAGCCCAGTTTGACTGGAACCAGCCACAATTCAGCCTGAGCCTTTATGAAGGTTTACACCTGGCGTTGCAGCGTGATGAGTTTTTCCTCGAATTCCAGCCACAATTTGACAGCCGCAGCGGTGCCTGGGTGGGCGCAGAAGCTTTGTTGCGCTGGCGCCATCCGCATCTAGGCGTCATCCCTCCGACGGTTTTTATTCGCGAAGCAGAAAATGCCGGACTGATTCAGGCTTTGGGTCAGTGGGCCTTACGGGAGACGCTTGTTGCCTGGTCTGAAATTCATCAGCGCACCGGCAACCCAATCCGTATGGCAGTGAATGTCTCCTTCCCGGAAGTGGCTGACCCGTTTTATTCCCAGCAGGTGATCGAGTTATTACAACAGCAACAGATACCACCACATTTCCTGGAGCTTGAATTAACGGAGACAGCTATGATGCGCGACGCCAGCGTTTCTCTGATGAATCTGAAAAATCTTCAACAGTTTGGTGTGCATATCGCGTTGGATGACTTCGGCACCGGCTTTTCGTCTCTGTCACACCTGAGTGACCTGCCAATTACCGGTATTAAACTGGATCGTGCCTTTGTTGCGCCCATGGCAGACAAAGGTCCGCAGGCCCATATCGTGTCCACGATGCTGGACCTGGCGAAACGGCTACGACTGGAAACTACCGCTGAAGGCGTGGAAGACAAGCAGTGTTTAGAGCTGGTGCAGAAACTGGGATGTGATCGTATTCAGGGCTATATCTATTCCCGCCCGCTGCATCTGGAAGCTTTGATCCAGCAGGCGGAATCTGGCTTTATCAGCAACGATTTTAATCAACGCAGTCTATTCTGATTCGGCATCACGCGCTGCAATCAGCCCGATGGTCACTGGCTCAGGCACTGGCGTAACCTCGGCACCAAAAAATGCTTCGGCATCGTAAGGGTTGTCGCGCTGTTGGTGCCAGACACTCAGCAGGTAAACAACCATTGCCAATAGCACCAGTAATTTCACCAGCGTCTTCTGTTGTTGATCCATTCTGAACCTCCATAACCTTGCCTGCCGGTCTTGTTGCGACCCGAACCACGTCGCCATCGCGCAGTACTTCGACTGTTTTCGTTTTACCACCCGGCGCTCAACGAGCTTTTGATCGCTTAACAGCTAATTCTGCCAACAACCACTTCTGCAATTGCTACTTCTGCAATTGCTACTTCTGCAATTGCTACTTCTGCAATTGCTACTTCTGCAATTGCTACTTCTGCAATTACTACTTTTGTAAGTACCGATCAATAGTGCGATAACTCAGCGCTTCCAGCAAATGTGAGCGTTCAATCCCTTCTTTGTATTGCAGATCGGCAATGGTACGGGCAATTTTTAACACCCGATGATAAGCCCGTGCCGACAGCTGCAACCGCTCAATTGCTGTAAGTAACCACTCACGATCATCTTCTGCCAGGGCACACATCTGATCTCGCAACTCACCGGTGAGTTCGGCATTGATACACCCCTGACGGTCAAGTTGTCGCTCACGAGCGTCTACAATCCGTTGCTGCACCTGCTCTGAGCTTTCTCCCTCTGGCGCTTGTTGCAACATTGCCGTCGGTATGGGGGGAACCTCGACATGCAAATCAATGCGGTCGAGCAGCGGCCCAGAGGTTTGGCCCTGATACCGCCGCACCTGATCAGCAGTACACTGACAGCGCCCGGATGGATCGCCGAAATAGCCACAGGGACATGGGTTCATTGCAGCGATCAATTGAAAATTGGCTGGATACGTAATCGAACGATTGGCGCGACTGATAACAATCCGACCACTCTCCAGCGGTTCGCGCAATACATCCAATACTTTGCGACTGTATTCCGGTAATTCATCAAGGAACAACACGCCACCATGTGCCAACGATATTTCGCCGGGTTTAGGTTTGCTGCCCCCTCCCACCAGCGCCACACCTGAAGCCGTATGATGCGGAGAACGAAACGGTCGGACACGCCATTGCTGTTGCCAGTCATGATTTTGATTGGAAATGGAATAGATCGAGGCAGACGTCAGTGCCTCCTCCTCCGACATCGGCGGTAATATGCCAGGCAAGCGGCTCGCCAGCATGGTTTTACCGGTTCCCGGTGGGCCTATAAACAACAGATTGTGCTGACCTGCTGCCGAGATCTCCAGCGCACGCTTCGCCTGTGGCTGGCCACGCACATCGCGCAAATCACGCATGAATGGCGATCTGAGGATATCTCCGGCATCAATGGGAATCACCTCACTCAGTGATTGCTGTCCGTGTAAGTAGGCGCTTACTTGTTGTAGTGATGCCGCCGCGCGGAATTGGCCGCTGCTGCATAACGCCGCTTCTTCAGCATTGGGTTCGGGTAATACCAGTGTTTGTCCGGCGCGCGAAGTTTGTAACGCCGCAGGCAGTACCCCAGGAATAGGCTGCAACTCACCGCTCAGTGCTAACTCACCTATAAATTCATGGCCTTCGAGAACATTGCCGGGAATTTGTTCTGATGCCACCAGAATGCCAAGTGCAATCGCCAAATCGTATCGACCACCATCTTTAGGCAGATCCGCTGGCGCCAGATTGATGGTGATGCGTTTCGCCGGAAACTCAAAACCGCTGTTAAGAATGGCAGAGCGTACACGGTCTTTGCTTTCTTTTACCGCCGTTTCTGGTAATCCTACTAACGAAAGAGACGGTAAACCGCTGGACAAGTGAACTTCCACACAGACCCTCGGCGCTTCAATTCCTAATTGCGCACGGGTGTAAAGGCGAGCGAGTGACATAGGCATTCCTTTGCTTATTTTCGTCTGATCACTCCGAGACTAAAGCCACAGACCTGAGATGCCCATGACTACACTTACAAATCCTGAATAGACAAGACTTTTTTATTACCCTTTACTGATGTTTTACTGCCGTGTTTGCCACTTTTTCTCGGTTTTGTGGTCATCATTATCAGCGTATCTTTTTATTGGAGTGAATCGTGCTCGCGTTAAAGTTAATCCTTGGTTGTTCTTTGGCACTGTTACTAAGCGCCTGTTCCAGCTCTGACTCTGAGCAATCGGGCTCCAGTATTAGCGGCAAACTTAATATCGCCATTGCTACGGCGGTTGATTCTGATGTCAATGATATACAGGCAAGCTACGCGACCAACAACGACCCGGAAAACCCACAGATACTCAACAACAGCATACTGACTCTGCAGGGCTATGTGACACGCACCGCGACCAATGGTGATGCCAGCCAGGAACGTTTTGCCAACAGTACTGATGCAGTCGATTACTTTCGGGTTAACCTGAAAAAAGGCCAGATAATTACCGTCACTGTCGGGCCGGTAAATATCAGCTCACGTATTATTGCGTCATTAATTGAACTGGATGCCAATGGCTCACCCAAAGAGAATGGCCAGAAAAGTATCAGTAACAGTACTCGTGTAGGCGCTCAGTTTATTGCCGAACAATCTGCGGCGTATCAAATTATTATCAACGCTTCATCCAGCGCCAGCCGTTATATATTGCAACTGAATCCGGCACTACCAGGAAGCAGCGCCTTCGGCCTGGCTGGTGAATTTATCAGCGGCGAACTGCTGGTGAAAAATATCCCATCCAGTAATCAGCGAAGCGTACAGCAAATTGACCAACAATATCCGCGCCTGATAAAACTGAATACATTGGCAGCTTTCACAGCAGGTCAACACGCCACCACCCCGTTACAAAAATGGTCACCCGAGGTTTATCAGAAAATTCAGACGCTGGAGATGGTTACTCAATATGGTCTCGGCAGTGATGTTGAATACGCCCAGCCCAACTTTGTTTATCGCAGCCAGAGAAATGCCGACGATACCGCCTTTGATGAACAATGGCCGCTAGCTCAGATTAATGCACCACTGGCCTGGGACATTACCACCGGGACGAAAGCCGGAGGCGGCGATATCGTGATTGCTATTCTTGATACCGGGGTTCTGGTGGACCATCCCGATTTACAAGATAACAAGTTGGTTTCGGGTTATGACTTTGTCCGCAATATACAAAGCAGTGGTGATGGCAATGGACTCGACAGTAATCCGAATGACCCAGGCGTTGCAAATAACTACGCATTCCATGGCACTCATGTAGCCGGTATTGCCGCGGCCACCAGCAATAACGCGCTGGGTATGACGGGTGTTTCCTGGGACGCGAAAATAATGCCGGTCAGGGTATTGGATATCAATGGTACCGGCAGCAGTTATTCGATGATTCAGGGTCTGCGTTATGCGGCACGATTAAGTAATGACAGTGGTACGCTGCCAGCACAAGCGGCGGACGTTATTAATCTCAGTCTTGGCAGTACGTTTGACGCCCAAAGTGCACCAGCAGAGCAGGAATTATTTAATCAGATTTATTCAGCCGGTATCAGTGTGGTTGCAGCGGCAGGCAACAGCGCCAGCTCGACGCCGTTTTATCCCGCGTCCTATCCAACCGTTATCTCCGTCAGTGCTACGGATATTGGCGAGAAGTTGGCTCCCTATTCTAACTTTGGTAACAACATCGATGTCGCGGCACCGGGTGGTATTCGTTCAATCTTTCTTGGCAGCGATAATCCTGTGCTGAGCTTAGGCGCAAGTTATACCAACGGTTTATTTGACAGCTACAACCTGAATGGCAAACAGGGAACCTCAATGGCCTCACCTCATGTGGCCGGGGTAATTGCGTTAATGAAAGCGGTTTACCCGCAACTGACGGCACAACAAGTTACTAATTTATTGGGAAATGGTTTATTAACAAACGATCTTGCTCCAGAAGGTAAAGACAGTGCGTTTGGCTATGGACTTATCGATGCATTAAAAGCGGTTAATGAAGCACAGAAGTTAGCCAATGGCGGCGTGTTGCCACCACAACCAACCCAATTAGTTGCCGAACCCAACACCTTGTTAATGGGTACCAACAGTCAGCAGGAATTCACGCTGCGCAATAATGGCGGTAACTCCCCGACCATCAGTATCAGCGATGATGCCGATTGGCTTACAGTAACTGCAATTGAAAATGGCGCAGCATCCTTATCGGGTTCAACGGTTATTCGTTATCGTGCTGAGATCGATCGTACCGACTTAAACCCAGGCTATTACAAGGCAACCATTACGGTTAGCGCAGATGGTGAAAACCCGGCAGCAAGCGATATCGATGTGTATATCCAAGTGGGTAATCTGGCGGCACAGGGAACCCTGACCCAGCAATACGTATTGCTGTTATCCGACAACAGCGATTCAGCCATTAAAACAGCAGCAACCGATAGTAATGGTCACTTTGTTTTTAACAACGTTGAAAACGGACGCTATCGCCTGGTCGGCGGATCAGATATTGATGTTGATAATAACTTGTGTGATATCGCAGAAACCTGTGGTTTTTATCCAACACCGGACGTCTCACAGATTGAAGTAAACAATAATGATATCAGCGGAGTTGAAATGCCGGTGGCCATTAAAGTGCAGTCATCTCTGCAGAGCCGTTTTATTGAGGGCAGTTTCTTTAAGAACAGTTTCGTAAAAGGTCAGCTTATTGAAAGTCAAAGAGAAAATACAGATCAGTCTGATATCGGTAAGCAGATTGTAGCGCCGTAACGTGCGATCCGATAAAACGATAGAATATTCGTATTTATCCGATAAAAAAACAGGGCAATGCCCTGTTTTTTTATGTATGAAAGAGGCTTGCTGATTTTCAGAATGCCAGTTTACCAATAGCAGGTCCATGCAGCGTCCCCAGATAAAGGCCATCTTTCTCTGGCTGAACCGAGGTAATTTCACCAATTGCTACAGCCGCCTGGTCATGCAAACTCTGTAAAACCTTGCCGTCTTTATCCAATTGAATAACAAAGCCATAAGCCGGTGGAATTGGCGTCAAACTCTTAGGCAATTTAGCCAACTGATTTTTCACAAATGGTAATGGCTGTATTTTATCCACCAACGCACTGCGGGGTGCAAATAACGCCATCCAGAAAGTACCATCTGCATCAGCGGCAATTCCGTCAGGGACACCGGGTAAGTGGCTGGTAAAAATATCGGTTTGTCCGGCTTTTTCTCCGCGTAACCAAACACGAGTGGTACGGTATGCAAAGGTCTCATTCACCAATACGAAACTCTGATCAGCTGCGACGGCTACACCATTAGCAAAAAACAGTTGATCGGCTAACAGTTTTAATTCACCGGTATCCGGCGAGTATGAAAATAAACGTCCGCTGGGCTGGGCATTTAAACCATCGAGAATATAGTCTTTTAATGGGAATAACGCAGACGCATCACTGAAGTACATCGTGCCGTCCGCAGCAATATCCACGTCATCAACCACCAGCAACGGTTTTCCCTGAAAACTGTCAGCTAATACCGTCAGTTTCTGTGCCGGAGTCAGCTGTAATAGGCCTTTCACACCGTCGGCAATAATCAGGTTTTGCTGCGCATCAAAGGCAAGCCCTAATGGTCGCCCGCCGGTGTTCGCCAGAACTTCCCAATCGACATGAGGGCATTTACGTAATACATCACCATTTTCAACACCGGTATACATGCACCCTAAAGCGTCAACCGCAACATCTTCGCCACCGCGACTGGCGTTCGGCAGTTGTGTCAGTTGCGTAACCTGAAGTGCATCATTGGCTGTAAAAGCGCCATCCAAAGCCAAAGGCTGCGACGGCTGATAGGCCTGTGAGTCAATTGGTGACGGTGCTAATAACGCCGCTACCATCACGACCATCAAAGCGATAATAATTTTCATCTTACATTCCCTTGCTTTATTGCTGCTGTGCCACGCTTTCTGGTGACTTTTTCGCAATCCAGGTCGCGCCAATATTGATTGCCTGGAATCGCTGTGGATTAATCTGATTCAATTGCAAAGCAGCTGCCAGTGCCTTCGGGGGCGCGTCAACCGCTTCTGCTGTTAAAACAAAAGTATTCCAATGAATACCAAACGCCGACTGGGCATTAATGTCTTTAAAAATTTTAACTGCATCGTCCGGGTTAACATGGTGGTACTTCATAAACCAGCGGGGTTCATATGCACCAATGGGGATCATAGCCAAATCAACGCGACCCAGCGCCTCACCTATCTCTTTAAATTGCACGTCGTTGTAGCCGGTATCGCCACCGAACCATGCAGTAAAATTATCCCATTTAAAGGCCCAGGAGGCCCACAAACTCTTATTGGTATCGAATAAACCCCGTCTGGACCAGTGCTGACTCGGCAACGCCTGAATTTCCAAACCATCAACCACGTGGCTCTGCCACCAATCCAGCTCTGTGACATTGGTAACATCGAATTGTGCAAACCAATCTTTTAACCCCAATGGCACCAACCAGTGCACTTCATCTCCCAGCGCTCTTACAGTGGCCGCATCCAGATGGTCGTAATGATTATGTGAGATAACCACAACATCAATCGGAGGCAGGTCTTCAATACCAATTGAGGTCTGGGTGTAGCGTTTAGGACCGGCAAAGGAAAGCGGCGAGGCACGATCTGAAAAAATCGGATCGGTAAGAATGTTCGTACCCTGATATTGCAGCAACACTGTCGAATGGCCAATTAAAGTGGCACGTGGTTCTGTGTCGGGTTGTTTGATGCTGTCAGGGTCGGTCTTTTGCCAATATTTTTTATGGTTCTGAGGCTCATCCGGCCATGTCTGATCGTCCAGAAAACGAGCCTGCAAAAAAGCCAGAGAGCTGGGCTGATGATTGTCCGGTAAATATAAGTTGCGGAATGTGCCATCACCGTGGTGGGCGGGTTTTTCCGCTTTAAGCTGATCCGGTATTTCGGTCTGCTGATTGGCACTGCACCCAGATGCAGCCAGCAACAACAAACACCCTGCGACTATCCTGAACACACACTTATCCTCATAAAAAGACAGCCCGTACTGTTGCACGGGCTGTCGCTCAGAACAATGGTCTTTACTGAGCTTTATTCAGCCATACACACCTGATCACCGTAATAGTCATTATCGTAATTACACTCGCCACATTGTGCGCGTACAGCCTTCTCTTTTTTGCGCGGCTGAGCCGGCCGATAATTGTCTGCAGTTGCCTCAACGCGAATATAAGCCTGAATTGATTTCATGATGCTATCTCCTGTTTGATTGCAATTATTAATCTAGCCTCAAGGAAATGATACATTAAATTAATTAAATCTAATTAGCCGATAGTCAAAACCCCACCAAACCTATATCGAAATAATTTGATATAGATTTAAAACACCTCTACACTGCGCAGCATGAAGCAATCTTTCAGTACTCAATCACCAGGCCAACTGCAACAACCAGACTTGGCCAAAGCCTGCAAAGCGGCCGGTGACCCATTGCGTATGAGTATTCTGAAATTGCTCGGTCAGGGTGCTTTCGGCGTGCTGGAGTTGTGCCGGGTGTTTGATATCAAGCAATCAAGCATGAGCCATCACCTTAAGATCCTGGCACAAGCCGGCTTGACCAGCACTCAGCGAGAAGGCAACAGTATTTTTTACCGCCGTCCGTTGATTCAGGGGAACGAGCCGTTTGACGTCTGGTTGAACACCACCTTCGCAGCCATTGATAACAGCGAAGATACTGCGCAGGATCAGATTGAGGCAGCGGTAACCGAAGTCCTTCAGGAGCGCGCCCAGGCATGTGCTGAGTTTTTTGCCCGACACGCAGAAGACTTCAAAGAGCAACAGGATTTAATCGCCTCTCATGATCAGTATGGTGCGGCACTGAATGAGTTGCTTAACTCAGTATCGGGGAAACAACGTGCGCACCGCTATGCCCTGGAAATTGGTCCCGGCGAAGGGGCTTTTATCCCGGCACTGGCAGCTGAATTTGAGCACGTGACCGCGTTGGATGTATCACCAGATATGCTGGCACTGACGCAACAAGTGGTTGATCAACGATCATTGGTGAACGTGCACTGCAAACTGGGTGACGCGACGGTATTGCATGATCAACAAGGTCGTTACCATTTTGCTGTCGCCAATATGGTGCTGCACCACGTACCAGCGCCAAAAACGATATTTGAGCAGGTTGCCGGTTTATTAGCCGATAACGGCAGCTTGTTAATCACGGACTTGTGCCCTCACGAACAAACCTGGGCACGGGAATCCTGTGGTGACTTATGGCTGGGCTTTGATCCGGCAGATTTAACCGCTTGGGCCAGGGAAGCGGGTTTAACCGAAGGCCCTAGTCAATTTCTCGGGTTGCGTAACGGGTTTCAAATCCAGTTCCGCTTGTTTCACAAACCGTAGTGATGCAGTTCAACATCCATGAACAACCCAAATACGATTTAAAAAACGGAGCCTAAAAAGCATGAGTGAATATTCTATTTTTACTTCTGAGTCCGTATCAGAAGGTCATCCGGATAAAGTCGCGGACCAGATTTCTGATGCCGTGCTGGATGCTATTATCGCCCGCGACCCATACGCCCGCGTTGCTGTAGAGACACTGGTAAAAACCGGCATGGCCGTGGTTGCTGGTGAAGTCACCACTTCCTGTTACGTTGATCTGGAAGATATCGTCCGTGATGTGATTACCGGCATTGGCTATAACAGCTCCGAGGTCGGTTTCGATGGCGCCACCTGTGCCGTATTAAACGGCATTGGTAAGCAATCTGTGGATATCAACCAGGGGGTTGACCGTGTTAAACCTGAAGATCAGGGTGCCGGCGACCAGGGCCTGATGTTTGGTTATGCAACGAACGAAACTGAAACGTTAATGCCTGCTCCGGTTTATTACGCCCACCGCCTGGTCGAGCGTCAGTCGGAACTGCGTACCAACGGCACTCTGCCGTGGTTGCGCCCAGATGCAAAATCGCAGGTAACCATTAACTGGGAAGGCGACACACCAAAGGTTGATGCGGTTGTTTTATCCACTCAGCACGACCCGGAAATCTCTCTCGAAGACCTGCGGGGCGCGGTATTAGAGCACATCATTAAAGCGGTATTGCCGGCTGAATGGTTGCACGAGGACACCCTCTACCACATTAATCCAACCGGCAACTTTGTGATTGGCGGGCCGGTGGGTGACGCTGGCCTGACTGGCCGCAAGATCATTGTCGATACCTATGGCGGTATGGCGCGTCACGGTGGTGGTGCCTTCTCCGGCAAAGATCCATCAAAAGTTGACCGTTCTGCTGCTTACATTGGTCGCTATGTCGCGAAAAACATTGTGGCTGCCCAACTGGCTGATAAGTGTGAAATTCAGGTGTCTTATGCCATTGGTGTTGCTGAACCAACGTCGATTTCGGTGAACACTTTTGGCACCGGCAAGATTTCTGACATCGAACTGGCGAACGTCATCCGCGAGGTTTTCGATCTTCGCCCGTACGCCATTCAGAATCAGCTGGAACTGCTGAACCCGATGTATCAGTTAACAGCGGCTTATGGCCACTTCGGTCGTGAGCCATTTGAATACACCTACGAATATGAAGATCAGGGCGAGAAGAAAAGTAAAACCTTTACTGCCTTTACCTGGGAACGTACTGACAAAGTGGATGCACTAAAAGCGGCCGCTGGCGTTTAACCGTTAATTATTCGAAACAACGTTAAAAAGCACACAGTGCAAGGGAAAGAATATGTCTTTTACCGATTATAAAGTTGCCGCTCAGGATGCTGAGCAATTTGCCCAAGACGCAGCCTGGGGCCGTAAAGAAATTGATATCGCAGAAGGCGAAATGCCGGCACTGATGGCGCTGCGTCGTAAGTACAAAGCCAGCCAACCGCTGAAAGGCGCGAAGATCATGGGCTGTATCCACATGACCATTCAGACTGCGGTTCTGATCGAAACTCTGGTTGATCTGGGCGCCGAAGTTCGCTGGTCGTCTTGCAACATTTTCTCTACTCAGGATCACGCTGCTGCCGCCATCGCTGCTGCTGGCATTCCGGTTTTCGCCTGGAAAGGTGAGACCGAAGAAGAGTTTTTGTGGTGCATCAAGCAAACCATCCTGTCTGAGAAAGAGGGAGACAACGTTTGGGATGCCAACATCATCCTCGACGATGGTGGTGACCTGACCGAAATGGTTCACAACGACTTCCCGCAAATGCTCGACAGCATTCATGGCATCTCCGAAGAGACGACCACCGGCGTGCACCGCCTGTTGGATATGCTCAGCAAAGATGAACTGAAAGTGCCGGCCATCAATGTTAATGATGCAGTCACCAAGTCGAAGAATGACAACAAATACGGTTGCCGCCATTCACTGAACGACGCCATCAAGCGCGGTACCGACCACCTGCTGTCTGGTAAGAAAGCGCTGGTTGTTGGTTATGGTGACGTAGGTAAGGGCTCTGCCGCCTCCCTGCGCCAGGAAGGCATGATCGTGAAAGTGACCGAAGTAGACCCGATTTGTGCGATGCAAGCGTGCATGGACGGCTTCGAAGTGGTTTCTCCGTATATCAATGGTGTGAACACCGGCGACCAGGATGGCATCGATAAGACACTGCTGGGCACTACCGACCTGATCGTAACGACCACCGGTAACGTCAATGTGTGTGATAAGAACATGCTGCAGGCGCTGAAGAGCGGTGCCGTTGTTTGTAACATCGGTCACTTTGATAATGAAATCGATACTGCTTTCATGCGCGAAAACTGGGAATGGGACGAAGTTAAGCCGCAGGTTCATAAAGTCATCCGTAATAAAGACACGAATGACCACCTGATCCTGCTATCTGAAGGTCGTTTGGTCAATTTGGGGAACGCAACTGGCCACCCAAGCCGTATCATGGATGGCTCTTTCGCTAACCAGGTATTGGCTCAGATCTATCTCTACGAAGCGAAGTTCGCTGATTTAAGCGAAGCTGAGAAGAAGGAAGGCATCTACGTGAAAGTTCTGCCGAAGAAGCTGGACGAGGAAGTAGCGAAAGATATGGTTGAAGGATTCGGCGGCGTGATCACCAAGCTTACGCAGGAACAGGCTGATTACATTGCAGTAGAAGTTGATGGTCCGTATAAGCCAGAAGCCTATAAGTACTAAGAGCTGATTCGCTCAAGGCCGATATCAGATAAAATGCTAAAAAACAGGTGCTGCGTGGATGCTGCACCTGAGCCCACCGGAAGGAATCCACAACGCTCGCCGGCACTTTATCGGGTATCCGAGCCTGACTTTGAACTTTTCCTACTTCGCAGAGAGTAGTTGAGGAAAAATATGACGACACTGAGTTTTGAATTCTTCCCAACCAAAACGGAAGAAGGGACCGAAAAGCTGCTGAAGGTTCGCGATGAACTGGCTGCTTTTGGCCCGGAGTTCTTCTCCGTAACTTATGGTGCCGGGGGATCAACCCGTGATCGTACTTATGCCATTGTTGCGGCCATTCAGGAGCGTGGAATTGCCGCAGCACCACACCTTGCCTGTATTGGTGGCAGCAAGACAGAAATTCGTGAAATTCTGCACCAGTACAAAGAGCTTGGTATTGACCGGATTGTAACACTGCGCGGGGATTTACCGTCCGGTGTCGGACTGGCTGCCAGTGAACTGCGTTTTGCAAATGAACTGGTGGAGTTTGTTCGCGAAGAAACGGGGGATCACTTCACCCTCGAAGTGGCTGCTTACCCTGAGATGCACCCTCAGGCAGACAACTTTGAAGCGGATTTGCAAAACTTTGTCCGCAAAGCGAAAGCGGGTGCCGACAGTGCCATCACCCAATATTTCTTCAATGCCGACAGCTATTTCTACTTTGTTGAACGCGTTCGGGCGATGGGTGTCGATATCCCGATCATCCCCGGTATCATGCCGATCACCAATTACAGCAAACTGGCCCGCTTCAGTGATTCATGTGGCGCAGAGATTCCGCGCTGGATTCGCAAGCAGCTCGAAGCCTACGGCGATGACGGCGACAGCATTAAGAAGTTTGGCGAGGAAGTCATCACCAACATGTGCAAACAGCTGCTTGATGGCGGTGCACCGGGTCTGCACTTCTATACCATGAACCAGGCGAAAGCCAGTCTGGATGTTTGGAAGAACCTGGTCTGAGAAGACTGACCCTTTCTTTGATCCTGCTCGCTTCATCCCCCTGTGTGTTTTCGCTAAAATGCGGGCAACACAGGGGAACCCATGAAAATTGTATTTTTTGCCGCCCGGCAATTACACCAAGAGTATTTTGACAAAGTCCGCCAGCAGCTGAACAGCAACTCTGTTGATGCTGAGGTTCTGTGGCATAAAGATTTGTGGAAAACTCTGAGCGGGTTCCTCAGCCTAGTTGGCTTTAAGCCGCCTATTTCAGCCAAAGATCTCACGAGTATTGTTGCTGATCATATTCGTGAAAAGCAAAACAGCCGCAAAGGCAGAGAGCGCTCTGCAGCCTATTGGCGCCTGTTTTCCATCATAAAACGTATTGAGTCTCGAATACTGTTTTCAATTTATCGTCAGGCATTAGCGCGCAGTAACGCCAGCTCATTGGTGATCTGGAATGGTTTGAAATATCGCCAATTAATCGCCATCAGTGCCGCCGAATCATTAGATATTCAGATTATCTACATGGAAAATGGACTATTGCCCGGCATGACAACCATGGATGCTCAGGGGATCAATTACCGTAACTCCGTTCCACGAGATTTCGATGCGTTTGAACAGCTGGCACCTATCGATCTGACTCCACTCAATACGGCATTAAAAGAGCAATTTACCGAACACCCAACGGATTTACCCGAACACTACATCTTTGTGCCGTTTCAGGTGAATACTGATAGCCAGGTTGTGCTGTTTTCGCACTGGATCAAAGACATGTTTGATCTGGTGAAGCAATTCGATATCGCAGCAGCGGAACTGGGCAATAAAATGCCAAACATCGTATTTAAACCCCACCCCGCCTGTGATCAGAAATACGACGAGCTGATCACCAGCTATCAAGATCACAGCAAATTGCACTTTGATACTCAAACAGCAACACCGGTTTTGATTCAACATGCAGATGCTGTAGCGACTATTAATTCAACCGTTGGCATCGAATCTTTGCTGCTGGATAAAAAACTGATCGTAATGGGTCAGGCCTTTTACAGCTATCCCTCGTTGAGCCTGATTGCAGATAGCCCACAGGCATTAAAACAAGCGCTGCTGGAAGTGCCGGCTTGGCAGCCGAATCGTCAGCATATCCAGCAATTGTTTCACTATCTGTCCCGGCATTATCAATTGCCGGGACGTTGGCAAGAAGCGCAACCCGATCATATCGAAGCATGCGGCAAACGCTTAATGGAGCTGGCAAAGTAATGGCAACACATCTGTTCTTAGCCTCCACGCCATTTAATATGCTCACTGCTGCAATGGTCGCTTTTGATCTTCCCGATCAGGATCAGGCCATTCTGGGTTTGATCGATCAACCGTCACAGCAACGTCCGTTTGTAGATGCTCTGATGGCATGGCAAGAATCTCCGTTTACTTGTATCCGGTTGTTATCAAACCAAGCCAAAGGCAAACAGAAGCGTCGCATCCGTCAACAGGCTTTCTCGAATATTGACCAACTGCTACAGAGTGTTAGCCCCGATCAGGTTTATACCGGCAATGATCGTCGGATTGAATTTCAGTACACGATGCACAAAAGCGAGAGCAGCGTGGGCGTGTATCTGGATGACGGAACCTATAGCTACCTGGGCGGCAAAAATCACTGGCTGAAGGACCGATTATTCGACAACCTGGTGAAAAAGCTGGCCTACGGCTTGTGGTGGAAACAACCACCGACTATTGGCGGTTCAGACTGGATTCAGCAAACCGTGTTAGCCTTTCCTGATGCAGCGTTTTCAGGGTTGAAAAGCAAACAATCCCGGGTCTTACCGCAAAATCTGAGTCGACCGGAGTTTGTATCACTGGCGCGGATATCCATCAATAATGCAGCCATTGGTGAGCAAGATCTTCTGGCACTCGATGCTCTGTTATTATTGCCGCATGAATCTGTGACCAACCCCACGATTCGCCAAAGATTAACCTATTGGTTAGCAGAGCGCGGTGGTAGAATCGCGTTCAAACACCATCCCCGCACGCCATTAACATCGGACGATGGGGATAAAAAAGCCTGGGGATTGCCGGAGGCAGCCATACAGGTACCGGCCGGCATCCCAATGGAGGTGCTGTTGCCATTAGTTAAAAAGGACTGCCAGTTAGCGGGAGATGTATCGACCGCTTTGCTTACCGCTAAGTGGCTGCGACCAGAGTTAGATGTAACCGCTTATTGTGCCGACGACACTGCTCGAGCCTGGATTGACCTGTTACACCGATTAGAAATCCAGACGGCCTGACACAGCGGATAGGACAAATTCATGTTATTAAAACCACTGCAGTATTGGTGGCACAGGTTGACTCGTAAGGGTGAACTCCGCTTAGCCATGACCATTCTGGTTAAGAACGAAATGGACATTATCGAAGATAATATCCGTTTTCACGCTCGCCAGGGAGTAGACTGCTTTGCCGTGATGGATAATGGTTCCGATGATGGCACTCGTCAGATACTGGAGAAACTCAAATCTGAGTTTGAGCTTCACGTTATTGACCAGCCAGCGCAAAATTATCAACAAGCAGCATGGATGACTCAGCTGGCAGAGTATGCACGCTCAGCTATGAACGCCGACCTGGTGATTAGCAATGATGCTGATGAATTCTGGGTAAGTGACAATGGTGGTTCCTTAAAACAGCATTTATCGACTCACGACTCGGTGATCACTGTAAAACGCCACAATATGGCCCTGTCTGAGAAAGCTCTGGAGCCAGGCTATCATTATATGGATAGCAATCTGGTTGTTAAAAACCCGATTATGTACGACTCCAACGCCCAGATTAATGAGTCTGCCGTCTCTATGCTACTGGTGAAAATCAGCCCTAAAACCATTGTAAACCCGCATGGGTTGATCAAAATGAAAGGCGGAAATCACAGAGCCAAACATGGATGGCGCCTGATCAATAAACGTGACGAAAACAATATTCACGTTTATCACTATCCGATTCGCAGCTACCAACAATTTGCAGCGAACATTCAGAACCGTAAACGCTTGCTGGAATCCACCAATGCACGTATGGGCGATCATTACCGCCGCTGGGTGAAGCTGCTGGATGAAGGAAGACTGGAACAGGAATTCCGGAAGTTTATTTTAACTGACAGTGATATTCAGGTTACAAATCGCCTGGGTATTACTCAAATCAATAAGCCATTGGAAGGGCGTTGATGTACTTTGAAAACTCTTCAATAAACTCTGCAAAGCTACTGAATACTGTAGTTTTTTCCCTCATATGTTGTTTTCTCGCTATTCACGCTTGGAATCAATCGCCCGTTACGGATGCAGCAATAGGACTATGGTTGATTGGGCTGAGCACAATTATCTGCCGAAAAGGTAAAGTGGAACTCAGTACGCCACAACTAAAAATCATCTTATCTTCATGCGTCGTATTCTTATCATCACTATCATCATGGTTGCTAGCAAGCTATGATGTAGAAGTAATAAATCTTGAACCAGATCTGAGATTTTTATTCCTTCCCCTGGTTATGATTGCGGTTATTCAGGCACGAATAACGAGTAAGCAATTAATTCTAGCATTGGTTTTTGCGGGTATTTCTTATGGTTTTTCTTCGATCTACCAACGATATGAACTCGGAATATTCAGGGTTCATGGCGATGAAAATCCGGTTACATACGGTAATGGCGCATTTTTGATTTTTGCATGTTTACTGTTCTCCATATTTTCGAAACCACCTAAACTCGTTCTTATTGGAATTGTTGTATCTGCTCCCCTTGCCCTATATGCTGCTTATCTTTCGGGCACTCGAGGGAGTTTTTTAGCCTTACCGCCACTGCTTTTATTATTATTGTATTTATTACGTGGATGGCAACGAGTATTTGGGATTGTAGTATCTATTATATTATTGCTTGCAGCCTCCAACATTGGCTATGTAGAAAAACAAATCGACAGAACAACAGCTTCATTCTCTCGCTTCGTACAAAGCGATGATGAAAATTCTTCTACTGGACAGCGGCTACTGTATTGGGAAAAAGCAATCTGCATGACGACAAAGCATCCCGTTTTTGGCAGTGGTCCCCTAACATACAAGGAAAGCATGCAAGATCAGGAATCATCCTGTACTTTTAAATCAAGTAGCGGCTATGTTAATCAGGCTCACAGTGTTTACTTGCAGACTTTGGCTACCAAAGGGATAGTTGGCCTTGTAGCAATAGTTACATTTTTTTTAACAATGATATTTGTCTCGTTAAGACAACACAGCAAAACAGGGATAATGACCACTGCTGCGATTATCGCAATGATGAGCTATGGTATTACGGTTGACTTGTTATTTAAAGTATCAGTTGCAGATCGTCATATTGTATTGCTTGGAATTTTAACTGGAATAGGATTGAAGAAAAGATGACACGCCTATTCCTTGTGACATCACCCTTGCATCTACTTGTTGCAATACTTATTGCCAGTAAATCGCGTAATGATAGAAACTTGACTATCTTGACTGGTAAGAATGAAGAGCGCTGTGTGCTATTTAAAAAACACCTTGAGTCTTGGGATACTTCTCCGTTTTCATCGGTAATCCATCTTGTCAATGGAAGAAATCCAGCCCACTTCAATCAGTATCTAAAACATGAAAAGATCGATGAAATTATAACAGGAAATGACCTTACACCTGAGTTCCATGCCTTACTGAGCTGTACTTCCTTGAACAAAGCAACAACAGTATCTTACATGGATGATGGGCTTTACTCGTATATTGAATACGAGAAGGAAGTTCCGAACAAAGCACTTTATCTGCTAAAGAACTTTTTCAGAGAAGCAACGAAAGGATACAAGAAACCTTTCCCACACACACTAGGTTCATCTCCACTGACCAGCAAGTGCTATCTCTTCTATCCTGAAAAGAGAAAACCAACACTTCAAAAGAAAAGCTGTGAATTAATCATATCGGATACAGAACAAATCAAGACTTTAAAGAGTTTTGCGAAACATCAATTAAAGCACTATAAGCTTCAGAGCTTAAAAGAAGGTTACAGATTGATCGCAATACCGCATCAAAAAGCACTAACAGATGCATTCAAACAGTCGTTGATAAAAGAAATTACTGATAGCTCAGGTTTAATCGCAATAAAAAACCATCCAAGTAACAATAGCGAAATACTTGGGACCTTGATCCCTCCAGAAACGGAATATATCGTTATTCCCCAAGAGGTTCCATTAGAGCTTTTGATATCTTTATATACTCCGAAGCAACTTATTTCAGGAGTGTCTAGCACAGCATTAACAGTAAAAGCTCTATCGCCGGAAACCAATATTAAAGCAATTAGCTGGCCGAAGGAGATAGAAAGTATCTTCTTTGACTTATCGGAGTATAAAAGTGATTCTATCGAAAGAAATTTTAACTAAGTTTAAAATACAAAGAAAAGTTAGAAAAAACCTGGCTAAGTTAAAGAGCTTCTGCAATTCCAATAGCTTAAATACTGTTAGTGTAAATAATATCTGTAACTATAAAAATTCAGATACCCTCTGCGTCCTAGCAAGTGGTAATAGCATAAATAGAATATCTGAAGAAGAATGGCGATTTATTAAGAAAAATGATAGCGCTTCGTTAAACAACACCATCCTTCACAAACATATACCGACATACTTATTCTATGAAACGGATTCAAATCAAAAGTCACACCTAGAACTTAATAAACTAAAGTTCGAGAATCTAAAATTAAGGTCTGAAGAACTTCAGAAATCAGCTATTATTTGGCATTATCAGGAAAAACGTTATTTCGATTTGCAGCTCCTGATTGATAATAATCTAATTCACAATAGCTTTTTTCAAGGGAGTTATAGCCTTCCAGGGGAAAGTAAAGATGAGCTGGATAATTCCTTGATAATAGCTCATAAAAATGGACTTACAAAGAAACCTGAAGTAGGTCTCTATAGAAGAGGGTCATTAGCAAGAATAGTTCACTTTGCCATTGCCATGCATTACAAAAAGGTTATTTTTTTTGGTGCTGATTTAAATGGTCCAGAGTACTTTTTTGATAGCTACCAAGATGAAGATTTCCCCAAAGGGTGTAAACCTCCTGTATTACAAAATTACATTTATAACAGCCGGGAGGGTAAGAAGAAGCAAGATAAGATACATATGACGGTTGATCCGAGCGTTCATCCAGTGACAATGATCAACGTAATCGAAAGAATGAATAAGAAGTGGTGCAAACCAGATGGTTTAATTCTGGAAGTATTCAACTCAGATTCCGCACTAGCAGATATATTAGAAATCTCCGCTAATATGGACAGCTCAATCTGAGCTGTCCATATGGAGAATTACTCTAAAAGAATCCATGTTGTTCCGTTAAAGACTCAACATCTACACCTTTAGCTATATCAACTAAAATTGACTTTTCGTTGGATGCTATTTCAAATACCCGCTTTATTACTTCCTTTTCATACTTTCTGGGTACCACAACTACGCCATCCTGATCCGCATACACAAGGTCATTTGGTGATACTTTGACGCCATCCATATCAATGGTCTTATTAATACTCTCCAGTGTCGCTCTCCTACGGACATCTTGGCAAGTCTGCCCCTTTGAGAATACGGGAAATCCCAGGTCAAAGACTTCTCTGGTATCTCTCGTCATACCACCGATGATAGCCGCAGTCGCTCCAGAGCGAATCGCCAGGTTAGCATTCAGCTCGCCGAAGTAAGCACAGTCACTAACTTCATTTTCAACCAGAATAATATCGTTTGGTACAATACTTTCATAAGATTTAAGTGCCTTATAAATACCCCTATAATCTTCATCGGCATTTAGTTTACGAATCTTAAGAGTCTTTGCCCGACCAATAGCAGAGACACCATCAATATTACCTTTAAAGCCCTTAAGAACACCGTTAACGCCCAAATCATCCAATATATCTGATAAAATTGAACTGGTAATATGGGTCTTTATGTTGCTCAACAACTTACGATCTTTTTCCCGAATACCTGCTGCCATTAAGTTGGCCAATTCAAAATCTTCCGGCCAGTTAACATCAATTGCTTCTATTGGAGAAGCTTCCAATTGATAAGGAAGGTCGCCTATTCTACGTTGAGTTCGCCGCGCAGCATCGGATGATACAATATATAACCCCATCGTTTCGATAACGCTGTCTTCCAAGTCAACGCTGTTAGGAATATTTTCAATATCATATATTGGACCATTATCATTCCACTGGTACTGCTTATCACGACGAACTAAAACTGCAGAATCGAATTTTTTCGAGGCAACTTTATCGATCCCTTTACGAATTGTCTCAGGATCAATAAAGGGGCTTGTACACAGCATCTGTATGTAAATATCTGCCTCCACACTGTCAACCTCATTCATGAACAATCGATTTCCATCGGTCTTGTTACTCGCTAAATCGGGAGATCTACGCAGTACATAGCAATCTAGCTCAGAAGCCAGGTCAGCAACAGCATCGCATTCTGTATCTAAATAAACCTCATCAATAAAGTCACAGGCAACAAGTTTTTCTAACGAGTGTAAAAATAAGGGTTTCCCATCAAGTAGCTGGACATTCTTATTAGGGATACGGGAACTGGTACCTTTTGCAGGCAAAAATGCGACAACTTTCATATATAACCATTTCAATTTGAACACACATAGACTGTTTACTACTTTAACGCTGTCCAGAATTAGCGCAACTTTATTATCATCATCTATTTGCTCGCTATCACTCAAAAACGAACTTGATACTCGCTTATCCATCCATTCTTGAATAAAACAAGTAAGTCAAGGAAAATGTCAGCAACATAGGTTAACCGGAGCTGAATAGACCTGTCAAAAAAGTGGATATATTGTTTCAGCTCCGGGGCTTTATTTCAGCAATATGACAAGACACAATACAGCCTCCATTAATTTGTATTGTGTCATCATGCGCCGTATTCCAACGAACCCATTATTCTGGTCCCTTGCTGTATTACTATTCCCGCTGCTAATCGAGGTCAGTTTCTCTGATTTTGTCCGAGAGGGAGAATACAACTCACGCATCGGCTGGTCATTCATTACTGCGCTACTTATCAGTTTGGCGAACCGTCGCTGGGTAACGGCAGCAGTACTTTTACCGTTCATGATTGGTGGTTTGGCCGACATCGGTTACGCCTATACGTTTGGCGGCGTATTCACAACAGCAACCATTGAAGCGGTTGTTCACACTGACTCATCCGAAGCCAATGAGTTCTTCGCAGCATACGCGTCCTTGCCACTGGTCGGCCTGTATCTGGTTCACTGGCTCATCTATGCAGCTGCTGTTCACTATTCGCAGGCTGTATCGACCAAAGGCTGGCGGCGCACCATCGTCACAATGGGTGTATTACTGATGGTTGTTGTTATTCATCGCACCACCGTCATGGGTAAGTTCCACGATACAATCCCCGGAGTGCTGGGGACCATGCCTTCCTACTATCGGGGTGCTATTTCGCTGGAAAAAGAAGTCGAGTTACGCAAACAGCTGGTGAGTAACACCGACGTCGTTGCTGACGTTATAGAAACCGAGCCTCAAACTCATATTTTCATCGTTGGAGAAAGCCTGACACGAAATCATATGGAAGTGTACGGTTATCATCGCGCAACAACGCCTGGTCTGGCTAAGATGGGAAATCTCATTCTGATGAATGACGTAATCAGTAGCCACGCCCAAACACAAGCCTCGTTGAGGGTTGCCTTGACGGCTGCAGAGTCTGAAGACGGTAATAAATATCGCAACTCGCTTAGTGTGATTGATATCGCTAATCTCGCCGGCTACAAAACCTGGTGGATATCCAATCAACAGCCACAGCGGGCGACCATTGCTTCCATCTCACACCAGGCTGATGTGCCTCACTATATTTCGAACGACTACAATGGGGTTGAAGTCGCTCGTTATGACGAATATATGCAACCTGTGATTGAAAAGGCGTTGCGTGATCCAGCGGATAAGAAAGCCATTTTTATTCATATGATGGGGAGTCACGCCCAGTATAAGAATCGCTATCCCGAACAGTTTGTTCATTTTAAAGACAATGATGTTATCGCTTACCGCCAAGAGCCTTCAGCCAATGAGGTTCAGGCCATTAACGATTATGACAACTCGGTACTCTACAATGATCATGTTGTAATGCAGATTATCAACGCTCTGAAAGATTCAGGAAGTGGCAACAAGAGCCTGACGTACTTTTCAGATCATGGTGAGGAAGTCTACCGTGAAGCGAAAATTAAAGGTCATGGGCCGGATAATGTCACCGCCAATATGATCGAAATTCCACTGATTGTATGGAGTTCGGAATCAGATAATGAAGCTATGCTGGCTCTGAAGGAAAATAGTAAAAAACCGTTCATGCTGGATAACTTTTATCAACTGGCTGGTAGCCTGATGGCCATTAAGTCTGACGCTTTGAATCCTGCTCACAGCCCGGCAGATAAGGCCTATCAGGCTGATTCAAGTCGCAAAGTGTATCGACTGAATTACGATAGCGAACTCAAGAAATAATGACAGGCTCCACGTGCCAACTTCATTGCTGAAGCTGGCACGCAGTCTGTTATCAACGCTGACTGTATCGACCGCCACCATTTTTGGTTACAGAAGCTGTTTCTAACATTTCAGGCTGGAATACCATAATGCGCTGCACACAGTGCTTATCAACATCTGGGAAGTAATTAAACCCACCCCGCTGTCTGGCAGACTTAAGCTCAATAGCAAAAGTATGACACGCAAGATCGTCTGAAGTGGCTTTCGCCAGTTTCATTTCGTTGGAAGAAAAGCCTGCAGTCGCAGACGAAGCTGCCAGCACTAAAGCGGCGGCCGTTAATGTTGTTTGAATTTTGCCAAACATCCGTAATACCTCAGAAAGAGAAAACTACAGGTGATTGAGCTGGAATCGGGCAGGAATACCCAGAAGACTAATGAGTCAAAGAGCAGTAACGCCCTTCTTCAGAAGCATCATGATTGGTCCAGCAACCCCGCTATCGTATTGGGTAGGTAATACCCGACTTAGACCGGAGGCTTTGCGTCCCGGGCTTTCGCACCGGTTTGCCTTTATTCACCACTCAGTGAACGCAGCCAGAACCGGAATTAGTTCCGACCACTCGAGCTAGTCTAGTGATATGTATCCATTAAACCCAGATACAAAGCGATACAGAATATGTCTTTTTGTTAATGTGCGTCAGAGATCCAGCTATTTTTGGCTTTGAGAGGCTTTCAAACACCATCGAGGCAGCCTCACCAAAGCAACACATATTGTTTTAAACCAACAAATAGCCACCATCCACATTGATTGTCGTGCCGGTTGTGTACGAAGACGCTCCAGATGCCAGATACAGCACAGTTCCCGCCATTTCTTCCGGCATTGCAACACGCTTCATAGGAATATGCATCATCGCCTGTTTCAGAATGGCATCATTACTGGTTAACGCTGAAGCAAACTTGGTATCGGTTAAACCAGGCAGTAGGGCATTGACACGAATACCCAGAGTTGCACATTCCTTAGCGAACGTTTTTGTCATAGAAATAACGGCAGCTTTAGTAATGGAATAAATACCCTGGAAGTCACCCGGTATTACACCGTTTACCGACGCCACGTTAATAATGCTGCCGCCACCGCTTTTTTTCATGAGCTTGCCACCGAGTGTCGACATAAAGAAATAGCCGCGAATATTAACATCGGCTGTTTTCTGGAATGCCGCCAGATCGGTATCGAGAACATGGCCAAAATACGGATTCGCTGCCGCATTATTCACCAGGATATCAAGTTTTCCATGCTGCTCTTCAATGGTTTTAAAACAGGCTTCAATCTGCTCCATTTCACCAATATGGCAAGCTAACGCTTCAGCACTGCCACCAGCTTCTTTAATCTCGTCGGCAACACGCTGGCAGCCGTCAATTTTTCGGCTGGAGACAATCACATGGGCACCGGCTGAGGCTAGTAACTTAGCAATGCTCTCACCAATACCACGACTGGCACCGGTAACCAGAGCAACACGACCGGAAATATTAAATAATTCTTGTGGATTCATTCTATTGTCCTTGTTTAACGCGCTGCTAATCAGCGGTAGGTAAGATATCGCTGACCCGCAGCGGCTAAATGATGATGTTCGTTACAGCTGGCCAAACTTTTTTTGCCAGCACTGTTATATAAGACATGACTGATACCGGCATTCCAGAAGGTCCAGTTCAGGTCAAAAGCTTTCTCATTGCTCAATCCCAGACATTGCTGAGCAATTGCGGTTACCGGACCGCCTGAGGTAAATACCACGGCATTTTTACCATCGAGTTGTGCTATCAGTTGATCCAGCGCCTGAGTACATCTTGAAGTGAATTCCAACCAGGATTCCTGATAGTCGTTATGTTCTCCGGATGTCCAGCGAGAAACCGCTTCGGCAAATACCTCTTGAAATGCTTTATGGCGATTTTTCTGAGCTAATAGCCAGGCACCAAAGGCGGCTTTATTTTTGAACTTAGGGAACGCACAGGCCACAACATCATCAGAGTCAAACTCGTTAAAACCCGGCATTTCAATTACCGGGCCATAGCTGTGCCAGTTTTTCTGAGCAGCCTGCATGGTTTCCCGATGCCGTACCATAGCACCATGCGCCACCTTACCTGCTTCGATGCCTCGAGCATTTAATGCCTGGCCCACCAGCTCACCCTGCTGCCAGCCCAGACCCGATAGCTGATCGTAATTCAGCTTGCCAAAACCAGCCTGACCGTGACGGACTAAATAAATACTGGCCATAACGAATCAGGCTTTGGGTAGATTACTGGCGCGAATTATCTTTTTACAGCGCCAGTTAATGTAATGCACAAACAACCAGAAATTCTTAAATGCCGGATTATCAGTTTGCTTGTGGTGATAACGATAATAAATCTGCTGTACGATTACCGCTAAACGGAACAGACCAAAGACCTCATAAAACGGCCACATCCGGCTATCGAGGTCCATCTTTTCGCAGTAATAGTCCACAATCTGTTGGCGCGTCATCATACCGTCTAAATGGCTCGGCTGACGCCGGATAGAACGCATCAGAAAATCGTCATCGGCTTGTACCCAATACGCTAATGCCCCCCCCAAATCCATTAAAGGATCTCCCAGGGTGGCCATTTCCCAATCGAGTACGCCAAGAATGTCGCCAGGATTATCGGGATTTAATACCACGTTATCCATACGATAGTCATTGTGTATGATGCAGGTTTTAACATCATCTGGCTGATTGTCGGCTAACCATCTTATGGTCTTCTTGAAGCCGGGTACATTCCAGGTTTTCGACTGTAAAAATCGCTTACTCCAGCCTTCAACCTGGCGCTTGACATAGCCCTGGCCTTTGCCCAAATCTTCCAAACCTGCCGCCTGATAATCGACCTGATGCAGGTCGATTAATTTATCGATTACCGATGTGCAAAGCGCCTGTGCCTGCTGTTTACTGAGTGTCATTCCTTTGGGTAAATTCCCCCGTGGGATAATACCGACCAGGCGTTCCATCACGTAAAAATCACAGTCAATGACGCTGTGGTCGTCACAAAAAGCAATCATTTCCGGAACAAAGGGGTACACCGGTTTCAAGCGCGCCATCACGTTATATTCTCGTTTCATATCGTGGGCACTGGCCGCTTTGTGGCCAGCCGGTGGACGACGCAGGATATACTCTTTTTCGCGGTAACTTAGCTGATAGGTCAGGTTAGAGGCACCACCCGAAAATTGTTTAACCTGTGGCAATTCTTCGCCCAGATCAAGGCCCTGAGCATTTAACCAATAATGAACGGCAGCAACATCGAACGAGTCACTGCTGCGCAGTTCTTTCGGTTTGTCGATATATTGATCCGTCATTTAGCAGAAGCCTCCCCCCGCTCTTCAGCAACGGCTCGTTGTAATGGCGTCTTAATATTCGGATCACGGGATTTGAGAGCCTTGGCAAATTTATCCATCTGAATGCGGAATAACCAGGGTAAGTACTTTTTAACAAAATACGCACGGCGTCCTGTTGGGTGAGGATTACAAATAACCTGATTCTTTTGCATCGCGTTAAACGCTGCGTCAGCAATATCGTCGGCATTTAATTCAGATGCCTCAAAGACTTTGTCGACGAATTTATGCATTTGTGGATCAGAGGTTCTCATGCCTTTATCGAGATTAGTGCGGAAGAACCCCGGACACAAAGCGGTTGTACCAATACCATAGGGTTTTAATTCAAAGTGCAGCGTTTCAGATAACGCAACAACCGCCGCCTTCGTAGTATTGTACGACCCCATAGCCGGTGCTTTCATCAACCCTGCCAGCGAGGCGACATTAATAAAGTAGCCTGAACCTTGCTGTTTCATCATCGGCGTGAACGTGCGACACCCAAGAGCTACCCCTTTGATGTTAATGTCGATGACCCAATCCCACCAGCTCCACTCACCCGCTTCGATACGGTCTCCGGTAGCAACGCCAGCATTGTTAATAACAACATCGATGCCTTTCCATCGTTGCTCGACCTCGCTACGCAACTCGTTCCACTGTGATTCAGAACGCACATCGAGGTGATAAATCCAGCCGCAGCCGCCGGCTTTTTTTACCAGCTCCAGGGTTTCCTGAGAACCTTCGTCATTAATATCAGCGATACAAATCTGCGCGCCAATTTTCGCAAAACGTAACGCTAAGGCCCGGCCTAAACCGGAGGCTGCACCTGTAATCAGAACTTTTTGTGTCATGGGTTTGCTCTACATGAAATCTATATAGTTATTTATTCACATAACAAATGGCTCCTTAAGAGCCATTTGTGCCATTGATCGTCAATTAGCTATTCCTTTGCCATCAAGTGACGGTATTTGGCCAGCTCAAATTTAGCGACCAGACCACGATGCACTTCATCAGGGCCATCGGCAAGGCGAATGGCACGTGCTGCCATAAAGATCCCCGCCAGCGGGAAATCATCGGATAAACCACCGCCACCATGTATCTGCATAGCGGCATCGGCAATTTCCTGAGCCATATTCGGAGCAACCACTTTAATCTGCGAGATATCGCTGATGGCACCCATACCTCCTACTTTGTCGATCTTCCAGGCTGCCTTCAGCACCAACAACCGAGCCTGTTCTATATTCATCCGGGCATTGGCAATAATGTCGCGGTTACCACCCAGATTGGCAATTGGTTTGCCAAAGGCGACGCGCGAAACAGCGCGCTTGCACATCAGCTCCAACGCTTTTTCAGCACCACCAATAATTCGCATGCAGTGGTGAATCCGACCGGGTCCTAAACGGCCCTGGGCAATTTCAAAACCACGGCCCGGCCCTGCAATGACGTTACTTATTGGAACCCGTACATTGGTAAAACTGATTTCACCGTGACCAAAAGGCTCGTCGTAATGGCCAAATACCGGCAACATCCGCTCAATTTTTACGCCGGGTGCATCCATTGGAAATAACACCATGGAGTGCTGCTGGTGACGATTAGCATCGGGGTTAGTCAGGCCCATAAAAATACCGACTTTGCAGTTCGGATGACCAATACCGGTGCTCCACCACTTACGTCCGTTCAACACAATTTCATCACCGTCTACAACAGCGGTGGCCGCCATATTAGTGGCATCAGAGGAAGCAACACCCGGCTCTGTCATACAAAAGGCCGAACGAATTTCACCGGCCATTAGCGGCTTCAGCCATTGCTCCTGTTGCTCTGACGTGCCGTATTTTTCCAATACTTCCATATTGCCGGTGTCAGGTGCATTACAATTGAACACCTCGGAGGCAATAAAGGAACGTCCCATCAGCTCAGCCAGAGGCGCATATTCAAGGTTACTTAAACCAACGCCGTGTTCTTCATTCGGGAAAAACAGATTCCACAAGCCTGCTGCCTTTGCCTTGGCTTTTAACTCTTCAATAATAGGCAGCACCACCCATTTATTATCCAGGCTGTGCAGCTCACGCAGATAGTCTTCTTCAACCGGTTCAATTTCGGTTTTCATAAAATCGCTGACGCGTTTGATGTATTCCTGCGCCTTGGGGGAATGATCGAAATCCATAACTCAGCTCCGCTGGTTCGTAACAGTCAAATCAGTGTAGGGAGCTACCTACCATAAAGGAAGTGCATGCTTTTAATACAAAACTATGAATTTAAAGAATAAAAAACTTAGTGACTGCCCACTCGTTGTTTAATCACCGTTCTTTGCTGTCACTGGCGACCATATTGGCGATCACGACTGAACCCGATGCAGTTCAAGCCCGAAGCGCAAGGAATTTCAGACACAAAAAAAAGCCTCGTCCCTGACGGGAGGAGGCTTTTATACATCGGATATCCATCAGTCCTGCAGGCGTAGCCTCTGTGTCGCACTATCCAGCGAGTCAGCATCGGTCTCGGAACCCAGTTTGATCATCAAACGCAGGTCATTTGGTGAGTCGGCGTGAGAAATTGCATCCTCATAGGTAATTTCACCCTGCTCATACAGTGCATAAAGCGCCTGATCGAAGGTTTGCATACCCACTTCATTGGACTTTTTCATTAATGGTTTCAGTTCGTGTACTTCGCCCTTACGAATCAGATCCGAAGCCAATGGCGTATTAATCAGCACTTCAATAACCGCACGACGACCTCGTCCGTCCGGCGTTGGAATTAACTGCTGAGCAATAATCGACTTCAGGTTCAGTGATAAGTCCATCCAGATCTGGCTATGACGCTCTGGTGGGAAGAAGTGAATTACACGCTCCAGCGCCTGGTTCGCGTTGTTTGCATGTAATGTCGCCAGGCATAAGTGACCGGTTTCTGCGAAGGTAATTGCATGCTGCATGGTTTCAGCAGAACGCACCTCACCAATCATGATCACATCCGGCGCCTGACGCAGGCAGTTCTTCAGACCAATTTCGAACGTTTCAGTATCCAGCCCCACCTCACGCTGCGTCACAATACTGCTTTCATGTTGGTGAATAAATTCGATGGGGTCCTCGATACTGAGAATGTGCCCTTTGGAGTTTTTATTACGATGGCCAATCATCGAAGCTAATGACGTCGACTTACCAGCACCGGTCGCACCCACGAATAAAATCAGCCCACGCTTGGTCATCGACAGTTCTTTGATCACATCCGGCAAGCCCAGCTGATCTACCGAGGGAATACGGGTTTCAATACGTCGTAATACCATGCCAGCAACGTTACGCTGATAGAACGCCGATGCCCGGAAACGACCAATACCACTGGCGTTGATCGCAAAATTGAGTTCTTTCCGACTTTCAAACTCGTCCTGCTGTTTGCTGTTCATCAAACCCAGCACAATATCCCGGGTTTGTTCAGCACCTAACGCACTCTTGGTTAATGGCATCAGACTGCCATTCACCTTCATGGAAGGTGGAACACCGGCGGTGATAAACAAATCCGATGCGCCTTTTTCCACCATCAGGCGTAAAAACTTATCCATTGCCATGGAAAATTACCTTTCTCTTATCGCCGGTTAGAAGTTTTCCGGGATCTTGGCTTTCTCACGTGCCACATCCCGGGTAATCAAACCTTTACTGACCAGATTCTGTAATGACTGATCCATGGTCGTCATACCGTAAGCACCACCGGTCTGAATCGCAGAATACATCTGAGCTACTTTATCTTCCCGGATCAGGTTACGGATTGCGGGAGTACCCACCATAATTTCGTGAGCCGCAATACGGCCACCACCACTCTTTTTCAGCAGCGTCTGAGAAATCACGCCCTGCAAAGACTCCGACAGCATAGAACGCACCATCGCTTGCTCTTCTGATGGAAATACATCAACAATACGGTCGATGGTTTTTGCGGCGGAGCTGGTGTGAAGCGTGCCAAACACGACGTGACCGGTTTCGGCCGCGGTCAGAGCCAGACGAATGGTCTCCAGGTCACGCATCTCACCCACGAGGATCACATCCGGGTCTTCACGGAGTGCAGAGCGCAATGCTTCGTTAAAGCCTAAAGTGTCACGATGAACTTCCCGCTGGTTAATCAGTGATTTTTTCGATTCATGTACGAATTCGATCGGGTCTTCCACCGTCAGGATATGGTCGTACTTGCTTTCGTTGATGTAATCAATCATCGCTGCCAGCGTGGTTGATTTGCCCGACCCCGTTGGTCCGGTAACGAGCACCATGCCTTTATTGGTATCTGCCAGATCTTTAAATACCTGACCCATACCCAACTGATCCATGGTAAGTACTTTGGAAGGAATGGTACGAAATACCGCACCGGCACCGCGGTTGTGGTTAAAGGCGTTTACCCGGAAACGCGCCACACCCGGCACTTCAAACGAGAAGTCAGTTTCCAGAAACTCTTCAAAGTCCTTGCGCTGCTTATCGTTCATGATGTCATAAACCAGGCTGTGGACTTCTTTGTGGCCCAGTGACGGCAGATTGATACGACGCACATCACCGTCAACTCGAATCATCGGTGGCAAGCCCGCAGACAGGTGTAAATCGGATGCCCCTTGTTTCGCGCTGAACGCCAACAATTCTGTAATATCCATAACTTCTCCTAATAAAGCCCGGTTTCAGCGTGATGCTGAACTGTGACAATAATAATACGGCCCACGATACCCGGAAACGACAATTTGCGATTGGTGACACTTTCCAGACTATTAACACGCTTAGCGCTTCTATATCATCAGCGTAGCACCACAATTACCTTTTCCTATGCTAAAGCAAGCCCTTGTAATGTCTACTCTCGAACAAAACTATCAGTCAGTCTGTAACCGTTTACAGCAAGCCTGTGATCAGGCGGGACGTGATCGCTCAGAAGTAAAATTATTAGCCGTCAGTAAAACCAAACCGGCAGAGATGGTAACGGCCTGTTATCAGCAAGGACAACGCAGCTTTGGTGAAAACTACCTGCAGGACGCCATCGAAAAAATTGAAGCCCTGCAACATCTGGAAGGTATTGATTGGCACTTCATTGGTCCGATCCAATCGAACAAAACCCGCCCTATTGCCAGTCATTTCCATTGGGTGGAAACCGTGTGTCGCGACAAGATTGCTCAGCGTTTAAACGATCAGCGACCGGATGATATGGCACCATTAAATGTGCTGCTGCAGATTAATATCAGCGCGGAACCGCAAAAAGCCGGGATCGGCATCGGTGAAGTCGCATCATTGGCACAGCTGGTAGACGATCTGCCGAAGCTCACTTTACGCGGCCTGATGTGTATTCCAGAAAACACCGAAGATGGGCGAACATTAGCCAGTCAGTTTGAACAAATGAAAACGCTGTTTAAGCAGCTGCAGCAGCAGTATCCACAGCTGGATACGTTGTCCATGGGCATGTCGGCTGACATGACGCTGGCGGTTGAACATGGCAGCACCGAAGTACGCATCGGTACTGATATTTTTGGCGCCAGATCCTGATCGTGCAATTTAAAACTACACTCAGATACAACCCGGTTGACAGTGCACTCAACCCGGCAAAACATAAGGAAACTCCATGACTCAAATCGCATTTATTGGTGGCGGCAACATGGCCACCAGCATCATTGGTGGCTTAATCAAACAAGGTGAAACCAAACCGGAGTTGGTGCATGTCAGCGATCCAAATGCCGGACAGGTTGCCAAACTCAGTGACGAGTTTGGTATTCAGGGACACACGGATAATTCGGCCGCTGTTGCTAATGCCGATGTGGTGATCATGGCGGTCAAACCTCAGGTCATGAAGCAGGTTCTGGAACCCATCAAGGCAGTCCTGACAGAGCGCCAACCGATGCTGATCTCCATCGCGGCTGGCATTAACCTGCCATCGCTGCGAGCCTGGAGTGGCTGCGAAGCGATTGTTCGCTGTATGCCGAATACTCCGTCTCTATTAGGTCTGGGGGCTACCGGCTTATTCGCATCAGAACAGGTTACCATCGATCAGCGCAATCTTGCCGATGCACTACTGCGCGCCGTCGGTATCAGTGTCTGGGTCCAGAACGAAGCGGAAATTGATGCTGTCACCGCAGTTTCCGGCAGTGGTCCAGCGTATTATTTCCTGTTGATGGAAGCCATGATTGCTGCTGGGAAGAAGCTTGGCCTGAGTGAAGAGACCGCCACTCAGCTAACCCTGCAAACCGCCGTTGGTGCCGGTCAGATGGCACAGAATGCTGATGTTGACCCAGCGGAGTTGCGCCGCCGGGTAACCTCGCCGGGCGGCACCACAGAGCGAGCAATACAAACCTTTGAGGCAGCTCACTTGCGCGATATCGTTGAGGCAGCTCTTCAGGCTGCTAATGACCGTGGTGCCGAGCTTAGTCAGCAGTTGGGCGATTAATTCGCACAATCATTGAGCTATATTTACAAATCATTATGACGATGGCGGATTGCAAAATCACAACCCGCCCACAGATAATCACCAGAAGACAAACAACCATGGAGCACTCATGTCCCCTGTCTCGCAAGTCGGCATGTTATTGATTAATACCGTTGGCAGTATCCTTCTTTTAATTGTGATGCTGCGCTTTTTACTGCAGCTGGTACGCGCCGATTTTTACAACCCGATCTCTCAGTTTATTGTGAAAGCTACCAATCCGGTGTTGATCCCGCTACGTCGCGTGATTCCGGGCTTTGGCGGATTAGACATTGCCTCTTTGGTATTGGCCTACGGGGTGCAGGTAATCTTTATGGCCGGCGCATTGCTTGTCATGGGCTATGGTCTGCCATGGGCCAACATAGTTGTCTGGAGTTTAGTCGCAATCTTTGCTCTGATTATTAAGGTGTATTTTTGGGGAATGCTGATTACCGTAATCGCTTCGTGGATTGCGCCTAACTCCTACAACCCGGCGCTGATTCTGATTAATCAGATTCTTGAACCGGTTATTCGTCCGATTCGTCAGAAAATGCCGGACATGGGCGGGCTGGACTTGTCGCCAATTATCATCCTGCTGGGTATTCAGATTGTTGAAATTGTGGCGCTTTATCCGCTGGTGAAACTGACCCAGTTTCCAAATGTTCTTGGCTTTATGATTTAACCTAATTGCTATTCAGACGGTGCACGGCGGCTTGATTTCTGAGTGGCCTTGCGCCGTTTTCGTTTGTAGCAGGTTGTACTTTTTACACCAGCCGACTTCTTACCACGAAAGCCCGATTTACCGATTGGAATACCTGATAACCGCTGGGTGTCCAGTCCACGAGCTTCGTTTACCAGACTGCGTAATTCCTGCTCAAGTGGCTGCATAAAGCTCTGATAGTTCAGCTGACGCTCACTGATTCCATTCAGTTGCTGCTCCCACAACGCCGTTCTGTCTGGCAACGTGGTGGATTGCGGTAACACCCGTATCAGTGCTTGACCCAATTCCGTTGCCCGAATTTGTTTGCCTTCACGGCGCAAAAACTGACGGGTAAACAGCAACTCAATAATGCTGGCTCGGGTTGCTTCAGTGCCCAAACCATCGGTTTCTTTTAATACCTTCTGTAATTCTTTATCCGAGACAAAGCGATTAATTCCCGTCATCGCCGCTAACAGAGTGGCATCGGTAAAGTGCACGGGCGGCTGGGTTTGTTTATGCACAATTCGCCCTTCATGACACCACAGCTGCTGGCCCTGAGTTAATGGCGGCAGCTGACTCTGGTTATAACAGTCCTCACCAGACGTGTTTTGTTTATCTGACGCTTTTTGTGGCATTGCCTGCTTCCACCCAGGCTTTAATGTTTCACGCGCATTAGCTCGGAATAATCCGCCAGCAATGCGAATTCCCACCTTGGTATCAGCGTATTCAAATGCCGGATAAAACTGCAACAAATACTGACGGGCAATTAAGCGATAAACACCCTGCTCCCACTTACCAAGTTTTTCCAATGAGGTCTGTTTTGTCGTTGGAATAATGGCATGGTGGGCATCAACCTTAGCGTCATTCCAGGCTTTGCTGCGCAACGCGAAGTCGGCATTAGCGACAACCAAAGCCAGCTCACTGGAGTTATTCCGAATAGCCGATGAGACCGATGAAATATCGCTCAGGTGCTCTGTGGGTAAATAGCGACAATCAGATCGGGGATAAGTAATCAGTTGGTACTTTTCATACAGCGACTGACAAACATCCAATACCTGCTTGGCACTCATACCCAGCGCTTTAGCCGCATCGATTTGTAACGCCGATAGGTTATACGGCAAGGGCGCGAACTGCTTTTTCCCTTTACGCTGAATCGTCTCAACGACGGCCGGTTGTTGCTGAATACGTTGGGCGACGTTGTCAGCCAGCTTGAGATTTAACACCCTCCCTTCTTCATCTTGGTGTGACGCACAGGCATCGCTGGGAATCCACTTTGCTTGAAAACTAACGGACTGTTGCGCATCCAATGCAAGCTGAGCAAAAACGTCATAGAAGGGCCTGGAAACGAAGTTGCTGATTTCTTGATCACGACGAACCACCAGACCCAGAATTGGTGTTTGAACCCGACCAACCGACAATACTGAATTCACACCGGCCTGACGGCCTTTAATGCTGAATGCTCGGGTCAGATTAATACCGTACAACCAATCCGCCCGTGAACGGGCTAAAGCCGATACCGATAACGCAGTAAAGTCGCTGTTAGGCCGCAGGCTATTGAGTGCTTTTTTCACCGCATTGGGATTGAGATCAGAAATTAAGCAACGCTGTATTTGTTGTTTGCGGGTTTTAGAAACTTTGAGGAAATCAAAAACTTCATCAACCAGCAGCTGACCTTCCCGATCCGGATCACCCGCATGGACTAGTTGATCAGCCTCTTTGACCAGCTTGCGCAATACCGACAGTTGTTTACGGGTTTTCGGTTTTGCTTGTAACTGCCATTGCTCGGGAACAATCGGCAGATGATCCAGTCGCCATTGTTTGTAGACAGGATCATAAGCATCCGGTTCAACCTGCTCTAGTAAGTGGCCGATACACCAGCTCACCACATCACCATTAGCTGCGCGAATAAAACCTTCACCTTTTTGCTGAGGCTTCGGAAGAACGGCGGCGATCGCACGCCCCAGGCTGGGTTTTTCGGCAACAAATAATCTCATAACACGGGCTTATTTTCAGACCATGATACTGTATATAAAAACAGTAATAGATAGCAAGCCAAGAAAGCGCTAGACCGTCACCTGAATATAGGTATAGATTATTAGGCTCAGTCACTTGAAAAGGAGTTCACCGTGTCTAATTTTGCCGGTAAAGCCTATGGAATGAACGTGATCACACCGCTGCGATGGTGGACAGCCGTCTGGCAGAAGATCATCTTCTGGGTGGTGGTTAAAACCTTCCCCTACTTTGTTAAAGGTCTGATGACCTTATCCATGATTCATTATGCGCGATGGACCATTATTAATCGCTGGTCATTTCCTCACCTCGACAAATCACAACCCAAAGAAAAACTCAGCTACAGCTACATGTTGTTTGAAAGCAATTTCAATGGCAGTTGGGATCAGTACATCGATTCTTTTTCTTTCGCCATCCCCTCGGGTCTGGATATGTTCTGGCGCTGGAATATCAAGTATCCAAAGTCCATTCCATTGCACGATTTCTACAATTACATTCGCTTCAATCAGGTAGAAACTGAGCATTATTATAATGCCTACCCATTAGCGTCCTCCAACGATGTAAAAAGCGCACAGGCTTTATCTGAGGGTCTCAGTAAACTAGCGATGCAAATCGAAGAACTATCGGATGAGGAATTCCTGCAAACCTACAACAACTTTCTGGCGGAGCATCAGCAAGCGTTGGGCACGATGGATGTTGGTCCGGTTATGACAATCAACCCCCAACCTGATCAGCCAGCTGCAACACACCTGCAATCAACACCCAGGGAGGAGGCAACACATGGCTAATGAATTCGGAGATTCTTACGGTTTAACCTGCTTGTGCCCGATTATGAATGGCCAGGCCGATCCACTGGCTGACGGCATTGTTGATTTGGCGTCTTACGATAAAATCACTCGCCGCCGTATTCAAACATTACCTCTGAACGAACACAGTCCGTTTGCTCAAGTACCCAACACCTACTTTGCTCGTTTATTCATTTTAAATGACGTGTTTTTCCAACAGGGAGATAACATTAAACGCGATCACCTGAAGTCGAAATATCTCGTATTTACTTCCAACTTTCATGGGAAGCTCGAATCCTATCTGGCAGGTATGTGGAATAGCAGCGAACAGGATATCCGCAATATCTGGCAGTATGCTGTCGGATTTGACAAAGTAAATGATGCCACTTCATTTACCGAGTACATTAAAAAATGCCAGCTTACTACCACCCTATTTTTTAACGGCTCCACCGACAAGAGCCTGAAGCAGCAATTAAAATCGCTGTATCTTAAGCAAGCATTCAGCGAGTTTGTTTTATTAAATCAGGGTAAAAATGCCACTGACCTTAAAGCCGAGCTTACGCAGTTTATGCAGAAAGTTGAGTTGGATAATCTCGATAGCCCAAGCTGGGTTCCCGGGCAAACTCAACTTCAGGAAGAATACTAAAATTAAAGGATTGCTTGATGACTAACAACCGACCACTCGACCTATACGATATCCAGGGAAATATTTGCAAAGGTTACGGCCGCTATGGTTTTCCAAAGGCGCGTTACTTTTTTCTCGAATTTCACCAGGCGGATCTGGCGAAGGCGTTCCTGAAACGGCTGGTCCCGCTGATTACGACCTCTGAACGATGGGCGCATAAAGATCGTCCTGAACCCGCAGAGAAACCAACCGTGACAACCAACATCGGCTTCACGTTTTCCGGCTTAAAAACGCTGCAGATTCCTGATCAATCATTGCTGGGCTTCCCATTAGAATTTCAGATGGGAATGCGTGAGCGTAAAGATATTCTGGGTGACGATGGACCCAGTGATCCACAACACTGGGATCCGGTTTGGCAAGGGGAGCACTTGCACGCCTGGCTGTCGATTAACGCCCAGAGCGATGCCTATCTCAACCAGCGCTATCAACAGATCGAACAACTTATTGCAGAAAGCCAGAACGGTGTTTCGATCCGCCGTGGCCATAAAGGACCCAATGGCAGCTTGTTAGACTACCAGGACGCCTCCGCAGTATTTGAAAACGGAAAACCAACCCCAAAAGAACACTTCGGCTTTGTTGATGGCATTGGTAATCCATATTTTGAAGGCTGTGGTAACGATCCAAGTCGCATTGCTGGTCGCGGCAAGTTAACCCGTGAGGGCACCTGGGAACCGCTGGCTACCGGCGAGTTTATTCTCGGTCATATTGATGAAGCAAAAGAATATCCCCCTGCTCCGGAACCCAAGCTGTTAGCCCGCAACGGCACCTTTATGGTGTACCGAAAACTTCACGAAAACGTGAAAACCTTTAACGACTATGTGGATAACATGGCGAAGGATTTTGACGGCAGTAAGGAATTATTAATGGCTAAGTTTGCCGGTCGCTGGCCAGATAATGGCGCACCATTGGTATTAGCTCCGGATGATAGGGCGAAAGCGGAGCTTGATCAGAGGCTGGCTGAATTAAAAACCAAGGCAGACGATGGAGATCAGTGTGCTGCTGGCCAACTCGCTGCGCTGAAGAAAAAGTGGATAGACTTCACCTATGACGACGATATGTCAGGTTCTAAATGCCCGGTTGGTGCTCATATTCGCCGGACAAACACTCGAGGTTCTCTCGAAACCGAGAAAGATGCGTTTAACAGCAAAGGGGCACTGGTTGATCGTCGTCGCTTGATGCGTCGTGGGTTGCCATACGGCGGCCATGATACGCTGACAGACGATAACAGTGAGCAAGGCATCATCTTTATGTGTATTGGTGCCAGCATTGAGCGCCAGTTCGAATTTGTACAACAACAATGGGTGAATTACGCCAACGACTTTAAATTGAGCAACGACAAAGATGTAATACTGGGCAATCACAACGGTAAGCTAACCGACAAAGCGATTATTCAGGCAGAACCGGGGGCCGGTAAAGCGCCTTTTTTCTGTACCCATCTGCCTCGTCTGGTTGAAACCCGCGGCGGGGACTACTTTTTTATTCCAAGTATCACAGCATTAGAGATGATTGCTCAGGGGATTGTCGATCCGGCTTAACGGAAATTTCTTACAAGCAAAGAAAAACCCCGATCGCATGAGCTATCGGGGTTTTGGGATAAGAGCTTGACGATGACCTACTCTCACATGGGGAAGCCCCACACTACCATCGGCGATGCTG